>DATMYN010000385.1:0-5796 GCA_035560875.1 Longilinea sp.
CTATAATACCTCTATGAAAGCCTTAACCGGGCAAAATCCCCCACCCTGGCGGTTGATCTTATCTGAGCCGGCCTGCGGAGCATGGAATATGGCTCTCGATCAGGCTCTTTTGGAATCAACGACTGTCGAAGGGAGTATGCCAACCCTTCGTCTGTTTAGCTGGCAGCCGGCTTGTCTATCGATAGGCTATGCGCAATCTGTCAAGGAAGTGAACAAAGATACCTTGGATCGCTTAGGCTGGGATCTGGTCCGCCGGCCTACAGGTGGACGCGCCATTTTACATACAGACGAATTGACCTACTCCATTACCGCTCCCCTCTCTCATCCTGTTGCCGCTGGCTCTGTGCTTGAGAGTTATCGTCGTCTCTCTCTTGGATTAATATCAGCTTTGGAGACAATAGGTCTTTCGGTAAACGCAGATAAAACTTACCCTGAAACCACTTCGTATGGAACTGTCAGCCCGGTCTGTTTTGAAACCCCATCGAATTACGAAATCACTGTTCAGGGGAAAAAATTGATCGGAAGTGCCCAAGCTCGCCGGAATAACGGTTTACTCCAGCATGGTACTTTACCCCTTTATGGTGATCTGGGAAGAATTATCCAGGTCCTTAATCACGAATCGCCCGAAGCCCGCACTATTGCCATGGAAAGGTTGAATTTACACGCCACCACTTTAGAATCCGCTCTTGGGGAAAGAATGGATTGGGATACAGCTGCGCGTGCCTTTCAATCCGGTTTCTCCACAAGCCTGAATATTAATTTCATCCTTTCCCAACCAACACCATTAGAAATGGAGCGAGCAACAGCGTTAGTACAGGATGTATATGCCAACCCTGCCTGGACATTCCGGCTATAATCAACCAATATGAAAAGGTACCTCCTTACTTCCATTCTCATCACAGTATCCATTATTGCAGCTTCGTGTAACAGCGCTACCAGTGCAACACCCACCGCCTCCGAAGCAGCCGTAACACTTACGCCTACGTCCACGCCGTCTCCACTCGGAAGCCAGACGAATCCCGTTACGCTCGGGGTTATCTCGCCCTCGCCGGACGATCCCATCATGCAGGCGGCTGATCAATTGGTTCAACAGATCGCCGCAGACAGCGGTTTATCCGTTCAAGCCCGCCCTTTTACCAACTATCAAGATATGTTGGTTTCCATGCAAGCCGGTCAGGTTTCTTTTGCTTGGATGCCGGCCATGACGTATATTTACGCCAACGGCGTCGGCCTGGCTGAAGTCAGTTTATTAACCAACCACTTTGGTGTTTACCAATATGGCTCCCGTTTTTATGTCAACCAAGACAGCGGGTTTACCATTTACTATAATGAAGATACTGGTCAAAATACCGCCATTGCCGCCGCTGCCCTTCAACAATTGGAGGGGTTACGACCTTGCTTTACCGATGAACATTCGATCTCCGGATATGTCCTTCCGCAAGGGCTCTTCAGCCAACAAGAAACCCAACTATTACCCCCGGTCTTTACCCAAAGTTATACCGGTACGATCCGGGCTCTATACATTCGCGGTATTTGTGATTTTGGTGTTGTCTATGCCTACCTTGGCGACCCGCGCACATCCTCGGCCGTTCTCAACGATCTGGGTGATGCCATGACCCGGGTAGTAGTTTTATGGCAATCCGAAGCGGTCATCCCGAACACAGCTTTGGTTTACCATCCGGATGTCCAACCTGAAATCCGCCAAAGCATCAATGCAAGCTTGTTAACCTTAGCACAAACCCCGGATGGAATTGGATTGCTCTCAACCGTTTTGGAATACGATGTGCAAGCCTTACATGGAGTGGATGACAGTCTTTACAACCCACTCAGGGAATTAATGGTCGCTGCAGGTATTAATATCGAAGAACAGGTGGGTTATTAATCATCCTGCCTAACCGGGTATAATCCTGCCTATGTTTAAAAGAATACTTCACATGCTCAATACTCTATTGATCGTATTCGTCATTGCAGCCATTGTAATAATTGTTGGTGCTCGCTTAACCACTCAAATATTTGCCTCCTCGCGCATATACACCGTTGAGACGGTGCCGTCTGCACCGGTGGCGATCGTTTTTGGCGCCGGGTTACATCGGGATGGAACCCCCACGGCTGTCCTTCGAGACCGCATCCAGGTGGCAGCCGAATTATATTTCTCCGGCCGGGTTCAGGTTCTTTTGATGAGTGGGGATAACCGTTTCGTTGACTACAATGAACCAGGGGCTATGCGGGCATACGCCATCAGTCTGGGCGTCCCTGAAGACGCGATCGTATTGGATTATGCCGGCAGGCGCACATACGATACCTGTTACCGTGCCAGCCAGATCTTTGGGGTTACTCAAGCCATTTTAGTCACCCAAGACTATCATTTACCCAGGGCCTTATTCACCTGTAACCTCTTAGGGCTCCAAGCGGTGGGAGTTCCGGCTGATCTACGCGTGTATTCTGCCCATCTATCCTGGCAGATCCGGGAAATTCCAGCCTCCGTGGTAGCCATCTGGGAAGTGCTGGTTACAAAGCCTGAACCCGTTCTGGGGGATCCGGAACCCATTTTTACGTCTACTCCCAGTAGTAATACCAATCCCAACGATCCATCGGCTTGATGGTTCATTTTGGCATAAACCTTGCTACTTCTGTATCAAGGTGTATTTTACTTACACCAAATCATGATCGGAGACACTATGGAACGTCAGGAAGCACTCACTATCGTACAAAAATATGTAAAGAACCAAAACTTGATCTTTCATATGTTCTCGGTTGAAGCAGCCATGCGATATTACGCTCAAATGCTTGGGGAACCCGTGGACCTGTGGGGGATAACCGGTCTGCTCCATGACTTTGATTGGGAGATCCACCCAACCAAAGAGGAACATCCCATCAAAGGTGAGCCAATCCTGCGTGAATGGAAGGTACCCAACGAGGTCATCGATGCAATCATGAGCCATGCCGATCATACCGGTGTCCCGCGCTTGACCACCCTTCAAAAAGGGCTGTATGCCTGCGATGAAGTAACTGGTCTCATTACAGCCGTCGCTTATGTTCGTCCTTCCCGGTCATTATATGACCTGACCTCATCTTCAGTTAAAAAGAAATGGAAAGATAAAGCGTTTGCTGCCGGTGCCAATCGTGATGAGATCGCCCGCTCTGCTGAAGAATTTGGGGTTGAGTTATGGCAGCATGTTGATAATGTCATCATAGCCATGCGGGTTATTGCCCCCCAGATTGGATTGGCTGGAACATTATCACCGGATGGCACACCTCTTTAATTTGCACAGAAGCCACCGCTATATCACTGAAAAGGAGATAGACCAATGACCCTTCAGGGAAAAGGTTTCATGATATGGAAAGTCAAAAGCTGCGAAGGAGGCAACCCCGATAGCATTGCTTCGGTTGCCCAAGCTTCCGGTTTGACCCATGTCTTGATCAAAATAGCCGATGGCTCGTATGTCTATAATTACGACCGAACAAATAACGTCGATTTGATCCCCCCCGTTGTGCAAGCCTTACGCAATAAAGGTATCGGTGTTTGGGGTTGGCATTATGTCTATGGCGCCGATCCCACCGGTGAAGCCCGCATCGCCATCTCGCAGGTCAACAAATATGGCCTTGATGGATATGTGATCGATGCAGAAGCTGAGTATAAAGCTTCGGGGATGGGTGCGGCTGCCCGCAGTTTCATGAGCACCCTGCGTGGTTCGTTACCCAGCCTGCCGGTCGCCTTATGCTCGTACCGCTACCCCACCTACCACCCGCAGTTGCCGTGGGTGGAATTCTTGGAAAAATGCGATATTAACATGCCGCAGGTTTACTGGGAACAAGCCCATAACGCCGGAGCACAATTGGAGCGCTCGGTGAGGGAATTCGCCGCCTTATCCCCTAACCGGCCAGTAATGCCCACCGGCCCCGCCTATGGGAATGGCGGGTGGGTCCCGACTGCATCCGAAGTAGGCCAATTCCTGACCACCGCGAAATCTTTGAACCTGAGTTCAGCCAATTTCTTTAGTTGGGATTACGCTCGTGCCAAACTGCCCGACGTGTGGTCAACCATGTCTGCCTTCTCTTGGGAAACCGGAACAACGACCCAGGATATTGTTGATCAATGGATCAATGCCATGAACAGTCATAACGCCGCCACAGTGGCAGCGTTATATACAAACATCGCATTACACATTTCCCGGGCTAATACCATCCAAGGTACAACTGGTATTCAGGCGTACTACACCAATATATTCTCTTCTGTTTTACCTGGCGGTGTATTTCAACTTACCGGTATCGGTGGAACGGGAAATTCCCGTCATTTCACCTGGACCGCAACCGCCACAAATGGAAAACGTGTTCAAAACGGGAGCGACAGCATCGGGTTGATCAATGGCAAAATAGCCTACCATTACACCCATTTTGATGTAACTTGATATCGAATTATCTATTCGTTTTTGATTTCGATTTTCCGGCGGTCACACCAGACGCCGGTTTTTTCTTTGTGGGCTTTGTAGGTTTAATTTTCTTTTTCTCGGTGGTTGTCCCGGGTTTCTTGATTGATGGTTTCGATTTATTTACGCCGTTTTCTTTCTCCGCTTTAACTGTGCGAGTCTTTTCTACCGTGGATGCTTTCTTAGCCTTAGGTGAGGACGCCTTTGATTTCTGATCCGTCTTTATCGGTTTGGGTAAAGCCACTTCCCATTCTTTGGCACAATCCCACGCAAAAGTAACCGAGATCAATGGATCGCTCGGTTTTACTTCCCCAATACCTTGTCCCACCCGGGCTCGCTTTCCCACAGCTGCTTCATCAGCTTTATGCATTTCTGACCCGGCTTGCCTGTAGTGCATGATCACAGGCTGTGATTTGTGAGCGATCCGCCCATAAACCAGTTCGGAGGATGGGGCTAGCTTACACGCGATCACCCCCTGTCCATAACGGCCTTGGGATGGGAATTCATCGATGGGTATGCGCCAACCTGAGCTGTCGCTGCCGAATAAGATCACATCCTGACTTTTTTGGGTTTTTCCAACCCCAACGACCATATCACCATCAGTCAGTTTGATCCCATTTACTCCCGTGGCAACCAGACCCATCGGCCGTACTTCTTCCTCAGAGAAGCGGATTGCCATACCCTTGGCGGTAAACAACATCAACTCATCCTTTCCGGAGGTGATCAAGAAATGCCATACCTCATCACCCGGGTTGACTTTGACCAATGTAAACCTTTGCCCCGAGGGTCCCGGCAATTCACTGATCGGGCTTTTCTTGATCATTCCCTGCCGAGTAACTGTTAGGATATATTTCTCTACTTCGCCTGAATTTAGGGGTAAAGCAAACATTCCAGCGACAGGCGTATTTTCAGGGAAAGGCGAGGCCTTATTGGCTAGGGTACCATCGGTAAATTTCGCCGCTTCAGGCAAGGCATGGACGGCCACAGCCGCAGCACGGCCATCAGGGCTGACCAGGTAGCAGGTCTGATGCGTATCCGCCCGGATCAATAACCGGGGTGCCGTCCGGCTGCTGAAGCGCGGCTGATTGTCGCCTTCAGTGCGGGCGATGATGTTGTCGTTGACCAATCCCACCCACACCGGTTGAGCAGGGGTCATATCGGTTGTCGTCAACCGGTCAACTGATTTCTCACCTTCTTTTAGAGAAATGATCCGTGTGCGGCGTTTATCCGCATACAGAGTCCGGACGGCCATCAATTCCCCTTCTACGACAACCCGCTGTTTTTTAGGGGATTTCAACAATATTTCCAAATCCTTGATCAAATTGAGTAATTCTTTATACTCGTCTTCGATCTTCTTGCGTTCAAGAGC
>DATMYN010000386.1:0-4947 GCA_035560875.1 Longilinea sp.
GTTCCAAGCTTGTGGGCAGCTTTATCAACTTCCTTCATTCGCTCCAACCAAACAGTTGGATATTTGTTGAGGTCCTGGAAAATGATTTGCCATTCTAGATCAAAGTCCTGCCCAGGAGGTTTTGGAGCCCATTCACTCGAAAGTAGACCCACCAGATTTACATTAATCCCCGCAGCGTATAGCCATTCTCCGAGACGCGAACCGATAGAAACATCGGCACCTTGAGAGGAAAGTGAGGCAGTTTGTTTTTCACCAACAGCGTGCAATTCTTTAGGGAGATCGATACGGTGCTCGTGATCGGGTTCCGCTAACAGTAAAATGGAACCACCGGTCTTTGTAACGCGTGCCATTTCACGTAGTGCTCCTTCAGGATGACCACACCATAAAAGAAAGAAATGGCAAAAGGTAAGATCAAAAGAATGGTCTTGGAAAGGCAAATGGAGGCCATTGGCAGTAATTACCCTGGCGATTGGATTATCCGTTTTAGTAAATTGACAGCACTGGTATTGGAAATCTACCCCGGTTACCTGGATCCCTGGATACTTTTGAAAATCTTGGATAATAGCTCCCGTACCGCAACCTACCTCTAATACTTTCGAACAATGGCTAATTCCCGCTTTTTCAAAAAGATATTGACGGGCCGCCTGTGTCCAGGCGGCCTGTTGAAGATAACGTCGATGCCATTGGTCGATAGAAAGAGCCATTTGGATTAAGAAACCTTGCTCCACACATCTTCCCAGGTATCAGTCAAAAGGTTACCCAGGAGGGCTGGATCACCTTGTTCAGGGCGTACATCCCCATCCGGTTCAACATACAACCAGGCTTTTCCGGCGGCCTTGGATGGTTCAACCCCGCTGTCAGATAATTCCAAGCTGACAGGGTTGGCAATTGAATAAGGAACCGGCAAATCCCAAACCAACTGCAAACCCAATGAAACAGCGTAATCTCGCACTTCCTGCATTCTCTGTTTAAGAGAAGCTTTTGGGACACTCAATGAAAGGGTGGTGACACCTAATTTATGAAGTTGATCGATGATCTCAAATGCCTTTTTATCCCAAGCGGATGATAAAGTGAAATGGACTGTCAAATGGATATCTTCTGCGATGACATCCCGGATGGCTTCAACGGATTGCGAATCACCCGGATCAAATACGATCATGACATGGTCCAAGCCGCTTTGGAGCAGTTGGTGAAGGTAATGGGTATCGGATAGTCGCAATCCATCAGTTAAGACACCGCTGACCATACCAAGCCGTTCTGCAATTTGAACCAGTTCGGGAAGGTCTGGCCGTAAAGTGGGTTCGCCGCCGGTAAAGATCACATGCGGGATCCCAGCTTGCCATGCCTTGGATAAGATGGTTTCCCATTCACTGGTAATCAACTCACGCGTAACCCGATCTTGGGGTGTAACCGTATTAGGAACGCTCTCTTCCGTTTTATACGTGATCGCACAATCCAAACGATAAGGAGCACTTACTGATTGAGAATATGGGTCTACCCGATTATAACCAAAGAAAGTCTCCGGCGCTAAATCTGGTGTGGAGATCAAAGTGCTGAGGTTTTCTTCAAAAGTATGATAATCGGAAGCGGCATTTTCACGTTTGATCTGATAACGAGTGGATATCTTTTTGCTGATCGTTTCTTCCGATTCGCCATTGATCATATAGTAGGCATATTCTGCAGCCGTTTGATTGAGATGTAATACCGTACTGGCATTAATGATCAATAGACCACTCCCATCTTTTTCAATCCGAAGATGCAGCCGGTATTGTTTTTCTTGTTCCGGAGGCGATTGGTAATGATATATACCAACAGGTAAAAGAACAGGTTGTGGAAAAAGCCGGTTAAACCAATTTTGAAAACGAACTTTCATCTGAACCTCCAGTTTTTACACCCCAACAGTAGAAAAGTAGGATACTGCAATGGGTTGGCAGTGATGACGGGCTAATGGACAGCCGCCTCCGCATTCGGGAAAATAGGAGCATTGCTTGCAATCATCGGGAGCAGAGCTGCGATCCCGAAGTTGACGTGCCAAGGGATGCTCCCAGATGTCTGACCAAGGTTGCTCAAGGAAATTGCCAAGAGATGAATAGTAGGATTGGCAAGGGATTACACTGCCATCCGGTTCGATACACATATTGTAAAGAGCTGCTGTGCAGCCTTTGACACCCAGTTCGAGTTGAACCGGATCAAAATGGCAGTATTGGGTTGGCGTATACCATATCAATTTTTGATTGTGTTGTTGGGTAATTTCTCGCGCCCGGGTGAGGAGCGCCGGTAAAGCTTCTTCGCGTAAACCGGTATTTACATTTGCTCCGCGTCCAGAATAGATGAGAGCATTTAACCCAACGGTTGGGACGTCCAACTCTGACAAGTAATGTAAGGTGTCCATAATAGACTCAGCGTTACTTTGCAGCAAGGTTGTGTTCGTCATGATATACAACCGTGAATTCACTGCATTTCGGATACCCTCAACAGTTTGCAACCAAGCCAGGTCGTTTTGGACCATTTTGTTATGGATGAGGCTATCGTGCGATTCCAATGTGATCTGGACGTGGTCAAGGCCGGCATTCACCAATGAATCCAGGTAACTCCGATCACTCAATCGACGGCCATTGGTGTTAATGCCGGTGATCTGGCCATTTTGTTCAGCATGCCTTATCAAGTCGGGCAGATCATCCCTGAGAGTAGGCTCGCCACCGGTAAAGATGATATGAGGGATGCCTATCTCCCATAATTTATCCAGAGTCTTGATCCAATCGGCGGTACTCAATTCCTGATGCGCCCGTTGTTTATCGTTGTAACAATGCGAGCAATCATTATTACAGCGATAGGTTAAGGCGAGGTCCATGCGGTAAGGAGCTGAAGGCTTGCTGGAAAAGGGGGCCGTTATTTCAAGGTCCAAATCACAAATTGGACAGGCGCCATCCGGCCGGATCAGTTCTGTGAGCTGATCTTGTATAGTATGGAAATCAGTCTCGGCTGATTTCTTCTGTACCCTGAAATTGCTCATTAACGCCTTGACAGCCTGAGCCTCAGGAAGTTTATTTAAAATCAGATAAGCAATATAGGCAGCCGATGGATTCAAATGATAGGAACGGTTGGCGTTGACCAACAATATCCCACTGCCATCCGGATCAATGCGAAGGTGGATCCGCGAGTTTTCGCCTGGTTGGTTTTCGGTAAAATGATATAACCCCGGCGCAGGCAGCGCTGTGGATGTTGTAACGGTTTTAACGCGTTGAAACCAGGCCATAGTACGCTTAACGGCCACCGCCGGCGCATGCGCAGGCACACCCGGCACAAGCGCAAGCACAGGCACAACTATGACCCCCGCCGCCCGAACGGCCGGATGAATAACTGGAGGTCTTGGGTAGTGGATTGGTAGAATTGGTGATATTCCCGGTGAAACTGTTGATATCACCAACAACCTGATTCGAGAATTTGGTAACACCATTTACCATGGTATTGGCAAAGTCAGCTCCGGGCAGAGTGGGCAAATTCAATGAGCCGGAGGTGCGTTGCGGACCAAGGCTGGGGACATTTGATGATCCTGCACCGGCCATACTTGCCCCGCGATAACCAGGGTCGTATCGACCCCACCACATGGGCAAAAATACTGGACCATGGCTAAAGGTATCATGGGTGCGGCGGTCATAATTATTATCCATGATCGTCCAATCCATCACCTGGTCCCAAGCCTGCCCCTTCATTTCAGGGGTTTGAGCCGATTCAACTTGCGCCCATGCTCGTTGGATGATGTCCTCGTAAAAAGCAATGGTTTCTTTGCGGCTGAAGCCTTTCATCTTATCCTGAACGACTTTCACCAAATCGACCATCATGCTTTGCATACCTTTACGCTGATCTACCGGACGGGCTTCTTTCATGGCTGTCAGGAAAGTGATTTCATAGGGATATAAACCCTCAGGAAGGGGGTCGGTAACATTTACTTTGAGAGGTTCTTTTGTCACCACTTCAAGGGCATTTTTCTTGATCGTACTGAATAAGACCATTGATAAGATCTTATCGAGTGGTTTTTCCATCAAGATGGCAGCTTCCACAGCCGTAAGGCCGCGTTTGATACCGTGTCCTTCAATGGAGATCTTGGGAGGAAGATATTGCAGACGGCGTTTCTTGGCCGAGATCGATCCCCAAATCATTATGACCACAAAGAATGCGCCAAACCCGCCAAAGCAAAGACAAGGCATAATGGCTTCCCAATCAATACTGAGATTGACCAATGGGGCGGTTTTAAGCGATGCCGCCGGGAGATAGGATGCCGGAATTGCGGTTCCAAACTCATATTGCTGTGATCCATCACCTTGAGCGGCATACCACTGGTAATACACCCGGTTTTGAGAATCATAGCTGCTTGTCGGCTCGGAGTTACCCGGCCAATTGTTCGATGGCGTATAGTACCGTGGTTCCGCTGAATCCATACCGGCGGGCAATACAAATGTAACGGAAATCTGGGTTGTTCCATTTACATATTGAGAACCAAACCAATTCGGCGAGTAACGAAGGCTGGCATAATCCAAATTGTCTATGGTAGTTGCGTACACCATGCCGTTAATATTGGGGATGCGAATATGAACCGTACCCGTTTGACCAGGTCCGATGGAATAACCGCCTAGATATACTGAAAATCCGTTTGTTACCGGGCTGACCGAATAGACAGAATTACCATTCACCTCAACAGTTATGTTAGAGCTGTTGTAATCAATATTGGATGGCAAACCAATATCAACGTATTCAATAGATGGTGCATAGCTTTCATTTTGGAATACGTAGACATAATCCAATGTAACGGTTGCATCGGCATTCAAAAACAGCGTCACAGTCTCAGATGGGATCCTGAAACTGTAATCCTGTGCAGAAGCCGGAGAGAAGTTAATAGATAATAAAATCAGAACAAGCAGGATCGAAATAAGGCGGAGTTTCTTCATA
>DATMYN010000387.1:0-3727 GCA_035560875.1 Longilinea sp.
AACATACCCCATACGGAAGGTTGTTTCGCCGTTTGAACCGGGGCCTAATACGAACACAGACACATAAATATTCGGAGCATCTTCCGCACCAAGTTCCAGGGATAGGGTATAACTGCTGCCGTCGAACTGGATCGTTTCATAACGCATCACTTCACCGAGTTCAACGGTTACCAACCCGGTCGCGCCGGCGCCTAAAGGATTGGGGATGAAAATGGAAGCCGTATCACCGGGTGTATATTGACCGGCATCAGCGGTCAATTCCAACTGCTGGTCAGGCAAATTCGGCCAGACTGCCATCCCGGAGCCGCCAACCCATGTAAGCACTTCCGTAAGCGCCCCTTCACCACTCACCGAAAGCATGTAAGTACCCGGCTGATCGGGGGTAAAACTCAATCTGGCATGACCATCCGCATCGGTAACAAAATCCGTGCTTCCGATAGTTGTATATACCGGCTCATAGATAGGCGCCATGGTATACGGGTCGATACCATTTTCTTCCCATTCCACCCGGCTGAATGTGGCCGTAAGGCTGTGAGAGCCGGATGATTGGGCATCCCAACCGGTTGTAAAAACCGAAAAAGCCATTTCCTCGCCAGCCGATCCGCCCCACTGGTCAGGGCGCACACCGATGTAAAAATCGGTCATGTGCAGTGTGGTTTCTCCGCGGGCAGAGGTAGGCATACCGGTAGCATCCTGGATGGTTACTTCCAAAGTCATGTTATATAAATTTTCGGTGGCTAATACTGCCAGGATATCGCTTGAGGGAATATTAACCCGGGCAACGCCATCCGCATCCGTGCGTCCTTCGCCGGAGATGATGAATTGACCCAGGTCGGAATAATAGGAGTCGCTTTCGTACCCCCACCAATTCGAACCGAATGTCCCGGTTTGGTAACCACCGGGGATGGAGAAGTAACCCTGAGAAGCATACAGGGTCCAGGTGAAAGCCTGATTGCCGGCCGGCGCCCCAAAGTAATACTGGGCATTTACCTGAGCATCCAGGTCATTTCCACGTACATAACCGGTTTCAGAGAAATCGACACTCAAATCGATCTCCGGTTTGCGGTATTCGGCAACCGTAAAAGTAAGGTAACCAGCCAGGTCACCCGAGGTTTGAATATAGTAAGAACCGGGTAAGGCATCCTCAGGGATCACATATTCACCACTAAAAGTGCCCCAAGAAGAAACTTCAGAGGTAAAGGACTCGTTTTCAGCATATCCTATGGATGGGTCACTGCTGATCCCGTAGATCTCCAGCCCAATAGAGCTAATGCCGGCGTTTGAGTACCGGCCGTTGTTCGGTTGGCGGATAATGCCGCGGTAATACATAGTCTGCCCAGGTTGATAGATCGCCCGATCCGAGTACATATAAATAAAAGGAGCTGTTGATTCGTAGTTGAAATTCAGGCCATAATCCCAGGGGGTTACGCCTGCATTCCACGCCGAGGATGCAAAGCAAAAGTTTGCGTCACCCGGTAGGCCAATTTGAACAAATACCTGCGACCATGGATCTACCCGATCCACCAAATCAACCATGCCTACACCCTGCGCGTCGGTTTGTCCGCTGGCGACAGTATTGCCGTTATCATCCAGAACCACAAAATTCGTGGACCCTACAGGTTCGAGGGTTATCGAATCTACTGCCCAAATCATCACCTGGCGGGTACTGGTTTTAACAACCAGATGTACCTGGCTTACCTCGGCCAGGAATACCGTTGGCGAATAATAATCCTGTCCGGCGGCGGCATCTGCGGAATAGATCCGGTAAAAATACAGACCGGTAGGCAGATCTTGGCCCTGGTTGGTAAGAGGCACGTTGACCGGCGTATCGATATTCTGACCTAGAGAAAGCGGCATATGCCATGTAGTCGCCGCACCGGGAGAATAGGACTGACGGTCAATATCATAGGCAGACAACCCGATAAACTCCGAAACGCTTATCGGCGCTGAGGTCAGATCAATGGAACTGATATTGATGGCGCGTGCCGGGGTTGTTACCTCACCGGGGAGTAAAACCATTGCTCCCATACCCGAGTCGGCGGCAAAGACAGATAAACCAGGCTGGGATGCTGCGGTTTGAACGGTAAGGATCAGCGGTTCACCCAACGTATCTCCCCAGAGGTCGCGTAATGCGCCATCAACGGTTATCGTATAGGTACTGCTTGGGGCAAATGAAGCATAAATGTAAATGGTGGTATCTCTGGTTGAGGCGGAAACCGAAAAGCTGGAGATCCCGGGTGAGATCGTTACCAACTCTTCAAAGTCCTGCTGCGCCAGCGGGGTTGTGAATGTAATGGAATAATAGCCCGTCCCCATGTACAGGTCCAATGGGCTGCCCTGGCTCGGATTGGTGGACAACAATCCAATTGTGGGGACGGTTTCATACTGGGCGATGGTTTGGTGATCGATGGCTGAGCCCCCGGCCCCTTGCACGCTATCAAGGATCGTCAGGGTATAGGTCGTTGAGCGGGCTAAGAGAGTCGCGGGAGTAAAAGTGACCTCGGAATTTGATTCATTCCAAAGGAAACTGCCGGCTACTTGGGTATTATCCTCCCCCACCAAGGAAAATCCGCTTTCAAAACTGTCCGTATCCATGGGTTGGTTGAAAGACATCACAAATTCCTGATCAAGCCAGATCCAATTCGAATCGAAGATAGGGGTCAGATTCACCAACATCGGCAGGGCGGTTGTAAATGACCAACTGCTGCCGGAAGTATCGGCAAAGCCCATACCATTGGTACTGATCAGATTGGGATCCAAGTTCACGGTATAGCGAACCCCCCCTTGCAGGGCGGGATCGGGGTAAAAGATATAGGTACTCGTATTCAACCATTCGCCTTCACCCTGCACTTCGGGGGTGACGGTAAAAGCAGCACCGACGCTGGAATTATCAGCCCCCAACGGTACGACCGGCTGGTTAAAGTTGACAATAATGGCTGAGGAAGGATCGATCTCTGTAGATTCAGGGGAAGGGATCAATTCGCTGGCGATCAACATCGAAGGGGCATGGTACGTTAGCGAAACCGGGTCTTGGAAAGCCAATCCGTTGGATGCTTGAGCGGTAACTCCCACACTGATCTCCAAGATACTTTCTGCCGGGAGATCCTCTTGCGGGGTAATCCGTAAGGTGGAATCATCCACCCATTCAAGAGAACGCTGTACGGCCGGCTGCATCCGCAAGGCGGACTCAACCGAACCCTGATCCATGGGTTGGTTGAAATACAGGTCAATGCTTTCTTGTTGGCCGAGAACGCTGTCAGGCAGGGGAGTGGCTTCCACCAGAGCCGGAGGTAGAGGTTCTACAGGTTCAATGGCGAAAGAACTTTCGCCAACAGCTGCCGGCGTTTCTTGAGCTGGGTTTTGTCCCCCGCAGGCGGCTGTGATCACAATGGAAAACAAGGCGACGAATGTTAAAAGCCACTGGAATTTTTGGCTGAGCGATGTTTTTGGGAATACCTTTTTTACCATTTTCATTTCCTCCAAATAAACGGGGATGCCCGTTTTCAATTAAAATCATTATACCTGGGTAGACAAGCATACCAAGTATCAGGGTTATGACGCATTATTTGGCTAAAAGTTCCTCGCCACTCCCTTTCGCGATCCAATCCGGAGAATAAACCGCGGTTGGGTAATAATGTCAATCTTGTTAAGAACCGAAATCGATTAAAAATCACCCCTTGACACCAGAAAAAACGCGGTATACTACTCCGCTATATGTATAGTATCC
>DATMYN010000388.1:0-2467 GCA_035560875.1 Longilinea sp.
GTGCGTGACCTGCGCGGTGTGCGTCTGATCGTCCCGGATATCCCCTCCTGTTATGCCGCCTTAGGGATCATCCATACCCACTGGCGCCCAATCCCCAGTGAGTTTGATGACTACATTGCCGCACCCAAGGATAATTTTTACCAATCCTTACATACTGCCGTGATCTATGATGATGGCAAACCCCTGGAAGTCCAGATCCGCACACCGGAAATGCACCAGAACTCCGAGTATGGTATTGCCGCCCACTGGCTGTATAAGGAAAAAGGTCCGCGCGACGAATTATATGAACAACGGGTCAACTGGCTGAGGAAGTTGATGGAGTGGCGCCAGGAAGTTGAGGATGCCCAAGAATTTGTGGATGGGATGAAAACCGATGTCTTTGAGGACCGGGTTTATGTTTTCACCCCGCGCGGCGATATCATCGACCTGCCTGCCGGATCGACCCCCATCGACTTCGCCTTTCACGTTCATACCGATATCGGCAACCGCTGCCGGGGAGCCAAAGTCAACGGCAAGTTAGTCACCCTTGATTACACCCTCCACACCGGCGACCAGGTGGAAGTCTTGACCGCCAAGCAAGGCGGCCCTTCCCGCGATTGGTTGAATTCCAACCTAGGCCTGGTTCAAACGCAGCGTGCCCGCAGTAAGATCCGCCAATGGTTCAAGATCCTTGATCGAGAGCAGAACCTTACCCAGGGCAAGCTGCTGCTGGAACGCGAACTGCGCCGGCTGGGTATCCCCAATTACGACCTGGATGAACTGGCTAAAACTTTCGAATTCAAGAACCTTGAGGAAATGTTCGTCGCGTTAGGCTGCGGTGATCTTTCCATCGGGCGGATCATCAACAAGCTGAGCGAGACCGAAAAGAATCAAGATATACTGGAACTGCACACAGCGGGAGAGATCAAGCCCAGCCATACGGCGGTTACAGTGTTGGGGTTAAAAGGGATCTTGACCAACATCGCCAAATGCTGCAACCCGGTACCGGGAGATGAAATTGTGGGCTATATCACCCGCGGGCGGGGAGCCACCATCCACCGCCGCGACTGCCCCAATATTCTGCGCATGCGTGAAAATGAACGTCTGGTAAAGGTAACCTGGGGGGAACCACAAAAGACCTACCCCATTTCGGTCCAGATCAAAGCTTATGATCGGGCCGGTTTGATGAGTGATATCTCAACTATTTTGACCAACGAAAGCATCAACCTGCAAGATATTAACATGAAGCTTTCTCATAATCTCGCCACGGTGAATATGGTACTTGAAGTTGGTGATATCTCTCAACTTAGTCGGGTATTGACAAGGATTGAAAATCTTCCTAACGTAATGGAAGCGCATCGCATGAATCCAGGTTAGTGATTCAATGGTATAATGCCCGCGCTCGGATAAGTCCATTTCGCAAACGAGGATCAATTTCTTGGCTGAACTGCTCTCGGTTGTGGAAGCTCAAAATAAGATCCTGGATCAGATCTCAGGACCTCAAAGAACGGTCGTACCTTTCGAACAAGCTGTAGGGTTGGTATTAGCCGAACCCATCGTAGCCTGCGACGATATTCCCCCTTTTGCTAATTCCAGTATGGATGGTTTCGCTGTTCGTTGTCAAGATACACTAACAGCACCGATTGAATTACTTGTGACCGGCGATATTCCAGCCGGCATCCCTTCTACCCTGACGCTGAATAAAGGCGAAGCCGTGCGTATAATGACCGGCGCTCCTTTACCGGTTGGCGCAGATGCAGTCATACCAGTGGAGGATACCGGTTTCTCACATTTTAATGACCAAAAAGAATTGCCCCGTGCGGTGAATATTCTTCGCAGTGCAAAGCCCGGAGAAAACGTTCGCCCGCAAGGGATGGATATGCATAAAGATCAACAAGTGCTTTCTCCCGGACGCGTATTGCAGCCTCAGGATATTGGGTTGTTTGCCACCCTGGGTGTGACAGAAGTACCGGTATTCAGACCACCGAAAGTAGCCATCATTCCGAGCGGGGACGAATTACTGTACCCCCATCAAGACCTGCAGCCAGGCAAGATCCGGGACGCGAACACCTACCATATGGCAGCCCAAACGGTTCAAGCAGGTGGGACTGTCATTCGTTTGCCCATCGCCCGGGATGACCCTAAGGACCTGACCGAAAAACTGGATCAAGCGGTGGAAAGCGGCGCTGATCTCATTCTCACCTCGGCAGGCGTCAGCATGGGTGCTTTTGATTTCGTCCGTTCAACAATTGAGACCAAAGGATCGGTGCAATTCTGGAAAGTAAGCGTCCGTCCCGGTAAACCGGTCATGTTCGGCCGTTATCGCGGCGTCCCCTTGATCGGGCTGGCAGGGAACCCGGTCTCGTCCTTTGTTGGTTTTCTTCTGTTCGCCAGACCGGCTATATACAAACTGCGCGGCATCCCACCGCATATGCTCCGCCCGGTTCAAGTAATAACAACGCATGAGATCGAATCCGATCCGCGTGAG
>DATMYN010000389.1:0-3436 GCA_035560875.1 Longilinea sp.
GCCACAAATAGGGCACTGACCAACAGCATTCGCCGTTTTCCGGATGCCAGGTAGATAACCACGGCATATAAGACGACAAATAGAGTGGTGGTTCCCAGATCGCGTTGAATTAAAAGGATGGAGATGGCTGCAACAAAAAGAATGAAGGTAGGTGACAGTAATTGCCATAGGTTAAACGTAACCGGGATGCGATCCGCCAGGTAGGCAGCCAGGAATACGATCAATAAAAGTTTGAGGGGTTCTGAAGGCTGCAAGTAGATCCCAAAAAAATTCAACCACAAATGCGGGCCTTCACCGCCCGGATAAACCCCGAAAAAGAAGGTCAACGAAGCCAGCAGGATCCCGCCGGTTAGCCAAAGGTATTTATATTTACGCAGGATCAAAAGAATATTGGGAAGTCTTAACCCAAACCATAAAGCGGCAATCGAGACTGCCAGCCATAAGGTTTGGCGCAGGCCAAAGCTTTCATCCAGACGCCAGATCGTCAATAACCCCCAACCGCTCAACAGGGCGGTAATGGGGAGAAGTAGAGGATCACAATCGGGAAGCCGCCGGCGCACCTGGCGATACAGCAATAAAAACCCGGCCAGCCAGACATTATATCCAATCCAGTGCTGCCAATGCAGAGATACATCCCAGGAGTGAAGACGAACGGCTGGAGCTAAGGTATAGATACAGGCGTAAAGAAATAATGCAGCAGCCGCCAAACTTAATAGACGGCTCTGCAGACGTTCTTGTGGGTTGGAAGAGGCAGGGAAGAGAAGGTTCACTCAGGCAAATACTTCCCGATCAGGACATTCAATTTTTTACGAGTTTCAGGCGGTACACATTCGGGTTGGGTGATGATGGCATCAGCCAAGGCGTGTGAATGGTCACATTCCCAAGCAGCGGGCAGGTTTTCCACTAAAACTTTAACCGCTTCTTGCGCCATTTCGGTATTCTTCATTAAGGTTTTGACAACCATTTCAACATTCACCGCTTCTTCGGTCATATGCCATACATCATAATCGGTTACATGGGCCATGGTTACATAACAGATCTCTGCTTCACGCGCCAAAAAGACTTCCGGGCAAGCCGTCATTCCAATAATGGACATGCCCCAGGCACGGAATAAATTCGATTCACCTTTGGTAGAAAAGCGCGGACCTTCAATGGTGATCAATGTACCACCTTGGTGGACCGATCCACCGGCTGTGGTAACCGCATGATATAAGCGTGAACTTAGTTTGGCACAGTAGGGGTCAGCTGTGCCAACATGCACTACCAAACCTTCTCCGAAGAAAGTGCGTGGACGTAAGTGAGTGAAATCGACCACCTGATCCGGAAGGACGATTTCACCGGGAGCATAATCCTCTCGCAGCGAACCGCAGGCGCTGATGCTGACAATGGCAGGCACATCCAATGACTTAAAAGCATAGATATTGGCACGGTAGTTTACTTCGGTCGGTGAAATGAAATGACCGATTCCATGGCGGGCAAGGAAAGCCACGCGTTTACCGGATAAGGTTCCGATAACAATGGGTGAACTGGGACGGCCGAAAGGTGTATCGACCTCAACCGTCTTTACGTCTTTCAAAGCGGAAAATTGGTACATACCAGAACCGCCAATGATACCCAGGCTGATTTTTTCATTCATGGTTCAATCTCCTTACACCGGTTTAGATTCGATCCCAATTTCCAACATGACCTGACCGCAGCGTACCAGGTCACCGTCCATGACCACCGTAGGAACTGAAACGGGCTCTTCATTAATAAAAGTACCATTCATTGAACCGATATCTTCAAGCCACCATTGGTTGTGATGATAGGATAGGCGCGCATGTTGGGCACTGATGGTTTCGTCCCGGAGAATAAAATCACACATCGAATCCCGGCCGATCATTGCCAGCGGCGATGTAAACCGGCGATAGTCTTGTGGATCGGCATTTTCAAGTCGCAGGATCAATGCCGGAATGTGCCGTTCTGCGGTAAGTTGAGCGTGCAGGCGTAATTCACGCCAAAGGATCCACAATGCCCACCCGAAGAAAGCATACAAGCAAACAGCAACAACAATTCGAAGGGCCAAAACAAGGATACCACTCATATCGATTGGGTCTCCTCGTCTGGCAGGTCATTATCATCCATAGGCGGTAAGGAACCAGTCTGGCCAGAGGGGAGGTCTTCTCCATAGATCAAGGCGACCCCGGCAAGCGAGATGACATCCCCCGGACGGAGCGGGTGCTGGGTAACGCGTTGCCCGTTGACATAGGTCCCTCCGGTGGAATTGAGATCAAAGATCATATACCGGCCGCGCACTGCCCGCAGTTGAGCATGGGTCCGGGAAACACGCGGATCATTGATCACCAATTGATTGTCCAGCCGCCGGCCAATATTCACAATAACCAGATCCAATGGGTAGGTATCCGTAGTGTTTACGATTAAAAAAGCATTGAGGGGTAAAGAGGCGGATTCAGATTTGGAAGGTTCCAGCGTTTTGTCCGCAAGCATCGAGGCAGTTTGTTCAAGGGCTATTTCGGGTGGAAGAACAGCTTCCAGGCGCATTTCTCCCGGATGTATCAGGTTATCCTCTATGAGAGTTAAAACCGGTGGTGATGACAATCGGGCGCCATTTTCTAAGGCAAGTTCTTGTACGATGATGGCCAGCCGCTCCAGTAAGGAAGATTCCTGCCGCCAGCGTTGATAGGTATGCGGATGGAGATGAATGTTGTAATGCCCGCTTGAAAGCGCTTCTTCTGCGGCAGCTTTTTCAATATCGGCCTGCAAATGGAGAGCCAGGCGGTTAGCCAGGCGGGCGGTCGTGTCATCTTCGGGGAAAAGGTTACTGCTGCTTTCGATGAGCTGCCGTAAACGCAGTTCCAACAGGTCGAATGGTGTTGACATGCCTGTATTATATCGCGCTTACCATCCTGTCATTTTTCCTCAACCCTACAAATATCCCCCGTTTTCGCCTGGGTGAGTTGAATAAGTGGTTTGGATGGCAGGCGAAGATTAAGTCCGCGTTGCCCGCCGGAAATATGCAAGAATTCCAATTGACCTGCACTTGAATCAACAATGACCTGGAAACCCTTGTTCAATAATGCCAAAGGAGAAATTCCGCCGGCTTGTAAACCGGTTATCTGTTCGGCTTCCTTTTCAGTGGGCAGTACCAACTTTTTTTCACCTAGGAGGGCTGCCAACTTCTTTAAATCTACTTCGGCAGGTCCGGGAATTACCGCCAGGAGATATTTTCCCGGTTTTTCACGTTTGATCACGATGGTCTTAAACACAATTTCTGGAGGAACCCCTAAAAAGGAAGCAGTCTGCATGGCGCCGATCTTTTCCGGGGGTGTTTCAAAAGAGGTATAGGGTATTTTCCGAGAATCCAACAAACGGGTTACATTATTGGTAATCATCCTATCAGCTCATCTCCCGCCGGCGGGGTTGTGAAAATATATAG
>DATMYN010000390.1:0-6690 GCA_035560875.1 Longilinea sp.
CGGACTAGCTCAATAACCTCTATTACAATCTGTTGTTTTTCTTCATCCTGAAAATCAAATCCGGGCTGGTAGGAGAAATTTCCACACCAACCCGGATTAATACCATTCCGTTTATGGATAATTACCCGGCTGCCAGAAACACCCACAATACCCACAGGCCGATCATGATAATTCCCATCCCGAAGCGGAGGAAGGCAGCCAAGCCGCAGCCGATAGCCATACTCTTGCTCGATTCAAGCGCCTTGCGCCAATCCTTAAGGCGGATGAACTCCACACCGAACAAGCATAGTAAAGCCCCGATCAAGCCGCCAAACGGTGGGAAGAAAATGCTCCCAACCACACCAACCAACAAAGCCAGGATAATGGCTAACCAACTGGCGCCTTTTTGACGGGCAGTGGCACCCATGACCACATTATCGGTGAAATTACCGATCAACATGATGACGGTAATGATCCCAAAGATCCACCAATTGAACGCGGTGACAAGACCGTAAACTAAAGCAGCCAACCAGATAATGGTAAGCCCGGGGACAATAACAATGGCTAAGCCCCCCAACCCTAGCAGCATAACCGCTGCAGTAATGATCTCGGTCAATGTAAATGGCATTTTATACCCTTTCCTTAATCAGGACGAATAACATCAACGCCGCCCATCCAATGGCGTAGCACTTCAGGAATAACAATGGAACCATCCGCTTGCTGGAAGTTTTCCATTACCGCTATCATGGTCCTCGGCATACCCAAACCTGAACCATTCAGGGTATGCACAAGTTGTGTTTTACCACCATCTGCCGGACGTGACTTAATATTAGCACGTCTGGCCTGAAAATCACCCACATTCGAGACCGAAGAAACCTCAAGCCATTCACCGCAGCCAGGCGCCCATACTTCCAGATCATACGTTACTTTAGCGTTAAAACCCAGATCGCCGGTGCACAATTGCAGAACCCGGTGGGGTAAACCTAACAAGGCACATGTTTGGCGGGCATCTTCCAACATTTTTTGCAGTTCGGCTTCTGAATCTTCCGGTTTGCAGTAGGTGTACATCTCAACTTTATCGAATTGATGGCCGCGCTTGATCCCGCGCACATCCCGGCCGGCGCTCATTTTTTCCCGCCGGAAACAAGGGGTATAGGCAGTATAGTGAATGGGTAGTTTGGCTTCGTCGATCACTTCACCCATGTGCAGACCGGTCAACGGTACTTCGGCAGTCGGCACCATCCAGTAATCTTCCTCGATATCGTGATAAAGGTTATCCACGAACTTGGGAAGCTGGCCCGAAGCATACAACGTATCCGCTTTTACCATGAAGGGAGTATATTTTTCGGTATATCCCTGGCGGATGTGCAGGTCGAGCATAAAAGAGATCAGGGCTCGCTGCAGGCGTGCCCCTGCCCCGCTAAGGACGTAAAATCGCGACCCGGTGATCTTTACGCCGCGGTCAAAATCAATGATTCCCAGTTTGGGACCCAGATCCCAGTGCGCCAGTGGTGTGAACGCAAATTCTTTGGGAGTCCCATAGGTTTTTACAACCTTGTTATCATGCTCATCTTTTCCGTATGGAGTGCTCGCATCGGGAATGTTAGGGATCGATGCCACCATCTTTTGTAAGGCTTCATCGATCACGCGCACATCGTCATCCAAAGCGGCAATTTCATCTCCGACCAACCGCATGGCTTCGATCTTGGCTTTCCGTTCATCCGGATCTTTCATTTGGCCGATCTCTTTAGAAACCTCATTGCGTTTGGCTTTTAACGCTTCCACCTTGGTCAGCAGAGCCCGGCGTTCAAGATCCTTTGCCAACACTTCATCCACCACGGAATTGTCCATTTGGCGGTCTTGGAGGGATTTACGAATGATGTCAGGGTTTTCGCGGAATAAATTGATATCTAACATGGCAGCACCTCATAGACGAAAAATGTTAAATTAAATCCCCCCATCCATGCAGGACGAGGGGGAAGTTCTCGTGGTACCACCTGCCTTCACCGGGATGATCCCGGTCTTATTATGCGGTAACGGGTGCACCGGCCCTTTTACGGCTGAACCAGCCCCTGCAAGGGCAACCCACTCTGTTAGAGTAACCAGGGGGGAAAATGATCGGTTCTGCTACCGGCTCGCACCATCCGCCGGCTCTCTGAAAACATAACCATCAATCGTCCCTGGGTTGGTTATTACCGTCATTATACCAAAAAAGGAAGCTTCATTCCTATGCGTTTTTTACAGGGTTCACTGTCCCATTCTCCAACTTTTCCATAACAAACAATCCGGCTGCACATACCACCATTAACAAGGTTGCCATGGCCATTGCCTGCCCGTAATTCAAATCACCCGGTTGAGACAAAAACCGGTAGATCGCCAACGGCAGCGTGGGTGTTTCTGGCCGGGCTAAAAAGGAGGTCGCTCCAAATTCGCCCATGGAGATGGTAAAAGCGTACAGCGCCCCTACCAGTAAGGCGCGCATGGCTACCTGTGCATCGACCTCCCACCAGGCGCGCAAGGGTTTTGCGCCTAAAACCGAAGCTGCCTGACGCAGGGAAGCCGGGACACTAGCTAATGCCGGCTGCACAGCTCTGACCACGAAGGGTAATGCCACAAGACTATGCGCAATTGGGAGCAGTAAGGGGAAATGACTCACATCCAAGGGCGGATGGTTAAAGGCAACAATAAAACCCAACCCTAATGTAACCGCCGAAGCCCCTAACGGCAGCATGAGCATTAATCCCAACCAACGCTCCCCTTTGTGCGGATGTGCCAGAGCCACGGCAGCTGGGATCCCTACGGTCAAAGCGATCAAAACAGCGGTGACAGCTACGACCAATGAATTCAAACCCGCTTCGATGGGTGGTACATAGAAAAGGTTGCTGCGCCGGTTGATAAAGAGTTCTTGAAAGTATGTGGTGGTTAATCCCAACTCTCCCGGTGAATAAACCGAACGGAGTGCCAAGGCCGCCAACGGCGAAAACAAAAGAATCAATAACAGCACTGACATGCTGATAACAAACACTCGTTCGACGTTTGTTTTCGCCGAATGGGTACCTTCACCATGTAAACGCGGTGTCAGTGGAATGGTCTTTCCCCTGCCGACCCAACCGGAGAAGGAAACGATCAGCAAAGTGAAGCCTAACTGGATCATCGAGAGAATTCCAGCCAACGGAAGGTTCAACATTTGCATGGTCTGCAAATAGATCTCCACTTCCAATGTAGCGAACTGAGGTCCGCCAAGCAACAGGATTACCCCAAAGCTGGTGAAATCAAACAAGAAGACCAATAGGGCTGCGTTGATAATGGCCGGCTTCAAGAGCGGCAGAGTTACCTCCCACCAGGTACGCAGCGGAGAAGCACCCAGGCAGCGGGCAGCTTGTTCGGTGCGCGAATCGAGCTGCACCCAGGCACTGCCAACGATCCGGATCACTACGGATGTGTTGTAAAACACATGCGCCAATAAAATGGCACCAAGCGTGTTCAATAAATGGATAGGTGGAGTTGAGAGATCAAACAAGCTCATCAAACCCAAATTCAACCAGCCGCGGGGACCGATGAGGGCATTAAACCCGGCAGCGACCACCACGGTTGGCATCACAAACGGCAGGGTGCTTAACACCCTTAAGATCGTCTTTCCTCTGAAGCTAAACCGGGAGAATAACCCGGCAGCGGGTAAACCCACCAACAGAGTTAATAATGTAGATAACAGTGCCTGGTATAGGGTAAAACCTAAAGGACGGGTGATCTGACTCCACCGGATGGCTACCTCATCCGTCCCCTGCCCGGCTAAAACCAATACCGAAAAGAGAGGAAAGAAAAAGAAAACAGCCAGAAAAACGAGCGGGGTAACCCACAACCCTGCCCGGTTAATGATCTGCTTCAACGTAGCACTTCTTCCGTCCAGGCTTGTACCCAGACATCGCGATTAGAACTGATCTCTATCGCCGGGAGCGTAGAAGGGACAAGCGGCACCTGGTTATAGGTTACAAATACATCCGGTAATTGAGCCTGTTGGTTAACCGGATACATGAACATCTGGAGAGGAATATCCTCCTGGAAGGGCAAGCTCAACATAAAATCAATAAATTTTTCAGCCAAGACCTGGTTTTGTGTACCCTGAACGATCCCGGCAAACTCCACCTGGCGGAAGCACATGCGATCCCCCACCAGGGATGCTGTCGGTGCGGTGGTTACCGGTTCAGAGGCGTACACCACTTCCACAGCCGGGCTGGAACCATAAGAAACCACCATGGGCTGTTCGCCGTGCCCGGAGGAACCCGAGAAATTGGTGTAATAAGCCGTATTCCAATCGTTCACCACAACCACATCGTTCTCCACCATCTGCTGCCAAAAACCCATAAAACCGGGATCGCCGTATTCGTTAACAGTTGCCAGCAAGAAAGCCAAACCAGGAGAGGAAACCGCCGGGTTTTCAACAACCAATAGACCGCGATACTCCGGATTGGTGAGGTCTTGCAAGCTTTGCGGGATGGCCAACCCATGCTCGCTGAAATAAGCCACATCATAGTTAATGCACACATCGCCGTAATCAACCGGGGTCACGCTATCACCGCCGTCTACGATGAATTCCTCAGGCACATCCACCAGTAAGGGGGAACGGTAAGGGATGAACAACCCCGCCTCCAACGCCCGCGAAAGGAACGTGTTATCGATGCCATAGATCACATCCGCCAGGGGGGAAGCCTGGGTCAAGATAGCTTGATTGATCATGGAACCCGCATCCCCGGACAGCAGGAACTCCACCTGCACATTGTTTTCCTGTTCAAATTGAGCGATCACAGCTTCACTGACCGCAAAGGAGTCATGGGTCATCACCGTGAGGGTCGGAATAGTACCCTCCGCCACTGGACTGTTTGAATCGATATTGGCAGGGGTGCATGCAGCCAGGACAAATGCTGATAATAAGAACATAAAGACTTTTTTCATAGAGAATCTCCTTCTAACAGATACAAGCTCTCCAAACTACGCAGATGAACAACGATCAAGGTACCCTTGGCAAGAGTGACAGTAGCTTCTTGCGCTACCATCACGTTACTGATGCCGCGCGTGCCATAAGCATAGAGTGTCTCAGACCGTAAGGGGTATTGCAGGTTGGAGGTAGCCACCTCTTCGGCATTTCCGCCAAGCGGCAGAAGTGAAACGATATCTCCGGGTTGACCGTCGATAGTGGCACTGGCGCGGGTCAGGTATATTTCCATGATCCCATCCTCAAAACGCAGATCAAGCCCATCCCAGTTTGGGTTCTGTAACAAAAAAAGGTTGCCAAGGGCGTGATCGATCCGCCCACCACCTGCACCGGCAATGCGGATCACACAATGCCCGGCTGCAGCGGCTGTAAAGATGGCCTCTTCCAGATCGGTCTCATCCTTTTTTAGGCTATATCGATGAAACACGGCGCCGTGATCCTGCGCCCATTCGAGATCCTGCGGGTTGGCTGAATCGAGATCACCGATCACCAGATGGGGGACTATTCCTAGAACCTTTAGATACTTAAGACCCCCATCGACAGCATAGAAAGTATCCCAACGCCGAAATAATGGTCGCAGCGCATCCGGGTTGGTCAGTTCACCATTCGCAAAGATCCAGCAAGTCATAAAAAACACCCTCCGCTGGGGAGGGTGAATGCTAGTCCGCGAGATTCTCCCTCCGCCGGCATTATCCGGTTCAGGTTCTGCGGGTCGAGAGCGGTGCGTCTCTCCTCTCAGCCTGGCGCCTCCAGGCTCCCCGTTCTGTTGTTAACCGTAGTATAGCGGGGGTAAAGAGAGATGTCAAGGCAATATATCATCGAATAGCTTTTGGGGGAAAGAGTCGATAAGGATCAAACGATTATTACTCTTCAGTATTGCTCGTTACCAAAATTCTTCACCTTACCCGTCGTTTCCATTCTTCTTTTACCTGTAGCCTGCGCGGGCTTTCTCCGGAGGGTAAGGCTAAGAAATCCGCTAATAAGCGGTTAAATTTGCTGCTTTCATCCAACATGGGGAAATGCCCCGATTGGTCAAAAAAAATGGTTTGGGTCATTTCATGGAAAAGAGTTGAGGGTTCAATAGACGGGGTCAACACCGCCGGATCATGTACTCCATGGACAATCACTACCGGTTTCGTTAATCGATCCCAAATGCCATCCCAATTGAAATTGGCCAAGGAGATCAACGAATTTTCACCGGCTGCAGGATCAGCCTTTGGGCCTTCTAAAAGGATGGGATCCATGACAGGATCATGAGTAACCAACCAATCCATCAATTCTTGGGGAGTGCTGATCCTCAATTTATCCGTTATATTCGCTTCTTCAATGGGACATTCCACTGCCATAATTCTATCTACCAAATCAGGGTTTTTTACTGCAAACAATATTGCCACGATGGCGCCAAGTCCATGACCGATCAGAGCACATTTGACAATACCCATCTTATCCATAAAATCTTCAAGGAGATGAATTTGCTGATGAAGTGAATATCTTTGAGCTACCTTAGCAGAATCTCCAAATCCCCACATGTCTATAGCGTATGTACGATACACCATTGAGACGGATTGCATAGCCGGGATCCAATACCGCCATGAACCCACCCAAGAATGTAAAAAGATCAGGGGTTTCCCGCGTCCTAAAACCTCATAGTGGACGATTTCCTGATCGATCAACACCACACTCATATTATTTCCCGAATTGGGTTAATAACTCACTCACAT
>DATMYN010000391.1:0-4443 GCA_035560875.1 Longilinea sp.
GACTTACTTATGCATTTCAATCCCAACAGCGGGCATAATAATCGAGCTTAATATCGACCCCCTCCTGCCTCCCCCAAATCGATGCGAAGAAGCTTACATGAGATTGATTTACTCGCATCGATTTGGGGGAGATGGCTGAAAGCCAGAGGGGGCTGGATTTACACAGCTATTGAGTTTTCTCTTGTCTTTGGTATGCAAGACGGCCGGTTTCTGTTGCGGGCTTGTGGTTTTTTGTATCCTTTATGGGATACTCCCACCCTACCTGTCTCAAAATTTGGTGAAATAATTAATTCAAAGTCCCTTCCCCGTCAGGGGAAGGGATTTAGGGATAGGTTCTTATTTTTTCGGTTGGCTTTGGGTCTGTCACGGGTATCCAAGACCGCTTGTTTATTTGGCGTACTAACCCCGCAAGGTTGTGCAAATACCTCATGCCCGTCGTGAAAAATCATCGAATTTACGAAGAAGCACCCGAATAGCGTTTTAATCCGATCTTCCAAATCAACCTGGTCATAAAAAGGAAGACCACTGTCAAACCAAACGCACCCAACAAGGTAAGGGGGGTGAGGCGGGCGGTGAGCGCTTCCGCCGGGACGGTGACGGCAAAGGCCACCGGGATGAGGAAAGTCAGTCCAATCCGCAGCCAGCCGGGATAAATAGTCACCGGCCAGCGTCCGGCGGCGTACAACCCTTGAAAGAGGTTGACGATTTCATAGATACGGGTCAGCCAAAAGGCACTGGTGGAAACGATCATCCAAAAGCAGTAGATCATGACCCCGCCCAGGAACAGTGCCAGAATGAAGGCTAAAGCCTGCCATAAGCCGATCTGCTCCTGCATTTGAACAACAGCCGTTGTCAATACCACAAATCCAACGATCACATCCACCAACTGCCAAAAACGGAACTCGCGGATGCTGACGATGATCTGCCCGTCCACCGGTTTGGTGAGAGCGAAATCCAAGGTGCCATCCTGGATCTCATCCAAGAGGCGTTCCATGTTAGGTTGGATGGCTGATTGAATGATACCGCCCATGAGGACATATACACCCAAAACAGCCAGTAATTCCGGCTTGGACCAGCCCCCCAAGTCGGTGGTGTAACTAAAGACCAACGCCAGCCCGATCAGACCGGTAGCCAGGGCAACAAAGGATTCGAGTAGTTGCGTAAAGAAATTGACCCGGTACTGCATCTGGTTGGCGATGCCGATGCGTAGATAATTCCAAACGAGTTTGATGATGCGCATAGCCACTCTCTTAATTCCCCACCGAGGAAAACCGGCGGATACCAAAATGCCAAACCAGATTGACCAATAGGACTCCGGCTATGATCCACAGTAACTGGAAACCAAGTCCGGTCAATAACTCTGTGGTGGTTGGGCTCCCGACCAAGGCATTGATCGGGAAGTAAAAGGTCCATTGGAATGGTAAGAAATTGGTCAACTGCTGCACCCATTCCGGCATAAAGGTCAATGGCACAAGCCTACCGGATAATATCAACTCGAGCGCAAAATAGAGCTCATAAACTGCACCCACCCGTGTGGTCCAGAAGGCGATCATCCCCAGCAAAGCCAGCGCCATGGTGCGGATCAGGTAGGCGCCCCAAATGGCGATGAAAAAGACAAGCACCTGAAGCCAGGTGGGATTAAGAGTGGGTTTGAAGATCAAGGCCAGAACAGCGGCAAGCGGCAGCCATAAAAGAATGACCACAAATTTCCAACCCCCAAAAAATGCCACATCTCCATGAATGGGGTGGATGGGTCGCATGAGTTCCATGGAAAGCCGGCCGCGTTGGATGCGTCCCTCCCAGCCATACGGGGTAAAGACGATGTTCATGTTGCGGACCAGCGTCCAGACGATATAATAGGCGGCAATTGCTCCGGCCGTATAACCGTTGATAATACCGCCTTGTTTTTCAGCCACGCTGGACCAGACCACAAGGTAAATAACCGGTTCGGCGATCATCCCGATCATATAGAAATAGTTCTGAGCCCGGTACTGGATCTGTTCCTGTATGCCTATCCTGATATTGGTCAGGTAGAAATCGATGAACCGTTTCATGCTTTACTACCCTCGGCGCTTTTTTGACTGAATACTTTTTCGATGATGTCCTCAATGGGGGGGTCTTCAACGGTGAGGTCATCCACCGGCTGCTCTTTGAGGATGCGGGCGGTGATATCCGCCGTTTTTTCCCGCGGGATCCGTAAAGAAACATGATCGCTGTCCTGATTGAGCACTTCGCCGTATTGCGACCAATTACCGCTGCCTTTCACCGTAATATTGATGGTTTTCAAAGCCGAGAACCGCCCGATCAGAGCACTCAGATTACCGTCAAATAGCAGTTTTCCGTTGTGGATCACGATCACTCGTTTACACAGCGCTTCCACATCGGCCATATAGTGGCTGGTGAGCAGCACGGTGGCGCCGTAGCGTTGGTTATATTCAGCCACAAAGGTGCGTATGCGGCGCTGCATGGTCACATCCAGTCCAATCGTGGGCTCATCCAAAAAGAGGACCTTGGGACGGTGCAATAGAGCGCCCACGATCTCCACCTTCATCCGTTCGCCCAAGGAGAGGTTGCGTACCGGTTTCTTTACCAATTCCTGCAGTTCTAATAATTCAATGAATTCATCGCGGGTTTTTTTGAATTGTTCATGCGGGATCTGATACACAGCCCGCTGCAGATCGAAGGAGTCCAGGGCGGGCAGATCCCACTGCAATTGCGACCGGTTACCCATGACCAAGGAGACCTGTTCCAAAAAGGCGGCTTTACGTTTGGAGGGTTCATATCCAAGCACACTCACTTGCCCGGCGGTTGGATAAAGCAAACCGGAAAGCATTTTGAGGGTGGTCGTTTTCCCCGCCCCGTTCGGACCTAAAAATCCGACCACTTCGCCGGGTTCAATGGAGAAGGTGATCTCATCCACGGCTTTGATGGTGTTGAATTGGCGGTGAAATAAACTCTTAAACGAAGCCTTAAGGCCGGCTTCGCGGGTGGGCACCTTGTAGTGTTTTGAGAGGGCGGCAATACTGATGGTTGAAGATGTACCGGGCATGGATTACTCCGTTTAGGAAATTTAACGCTCGCTTACTTTAGCATATTTTCTTTCTGATTTCTACTGTCCTTAAGGATAGGCCGTCTATCCGTCAATATTCGTACTTGTCCCATCATTCTCCGATCTGTTTGGCCAGTTTTCGTAAGGACGGCAATAATAAACCTGAGAAACCGATCACGGCTCCAAAGAAGGAAGTAAACAAGAACATAGCCGACATTCCAGACCCAGGCCCGCTGCCAACCAGCCCACCAAAGATGCCCAGCAGAACCCCACCGGGCTGCATCGCCGGTTCAAAAAGGCGGTCGGCCAGGAACCCACCTAATAAATACCCAACCGGTTGAGAGGATACCTGCACCATCTCGCGCGCAGAAAAGACCTTGCCTTGCACATCCGGCGGGATGAGCACCTGCCACAGAGCATAATAAGGCGCAACGATGAATGGTATGGTCAGATCGGAGAGGAACCCGGAAATGGACCAGCTAACCGCTGACCGGCTGATAGCGGTGAGAAAATCGCAGACGAGGAAGGATATCCCTGTGCTGATCAGATACCCGCTGATCTTGCGTTTAGGTCCACCCCATAGCGTGATGATCAACCCGCCTGCCACACCGCCAATACCCATCACGGTCCTCACGATGCCTAATACCACCGCATCCCCACCGGTGCGGGCCAGGATCATGGGTGTGTACACCGCAAAATAAGTCAGCGTAGCGAATAAATTGACCATGAAAAAGTTGATCAATAAAGCAGTCAAACCCTGATTTCGAAAGATGTACCCAAAACCGAAGCGCATCTCTTGGAAGAAGCTGCCTCTGGCGGTTTCCCCTTCCTGGCTGAGGGGTGGCGCGGGGATGCGGACAAACAAAAGGGTTCCGACAGCCACGGTCATACTTACCAGGTCAACGCCCATCACACAGCCCAACCCAAGGGTCGTTTGCAGGACGCTGGCGATTGATGGCGCCAATAAACGTGAAGCGGAGCGGCCTAACCCAACCAGGCCGTTGATGCGGGTATATTGCTCTTTGGGTACCAGCAAAGAGGTCGACGACAACCAGGCTGGATATTGGAAAGCTTCCAGCATGCCGGCAATCCCTTCCGCCACATAGATGTGCCAGATGGCTAAGTGGCCGGTGAGGAAGAGCGCCAGCATGGTAATTGTGGCAATTCCCGATCCTAGATCGGAGAAAAGCATGACCTTGCGCCGGTCCATGCGGTCCACCAGTACACCCGCAAAGGGGCTCGCGATCACAAAGGTGATGCAGGAGAAGAAGCCCAACAGGGCCAGCGATGTAGCCGTCCCGATCTGTTCAAACGCCCATACGGAGACACCAAAACGGGTGAGGGAGGTTCCCAGCAGGGAAAAAACCTGGCCGATAAAAAGGATTGAAAAGGTT
>DATMYN010000392.1:0-4026 GCA_035560875.1 Longilinea sp.
GATAAAAAGGTGCACCTGTTGGGAAGGCGGGCGGATATCCCGCGTTTGATGACAGCCATGGATATGTATATCTCTTCGTCCGCCTATGGGGAGGCTTTCCCGTTAGTGATCGGCGAAGCGATGGCCAGCGGGGTCGCGTGCGTGGTCACCGATGTGGGTGATTCGGCCGAGATGATCGCCGGGAACGGGCGGATTATTCCACCCGGTCAGGCCGATGCCTTGGTTAAGGCATGCGTAGACCTTTTGAGCCTGCCGCCGGTGGAGCGGATAAGAGTAGGGGTATTGGCGCGCCAGCACGTGCAGGACCAGTACGACCAGGGGGTCGTTGCCGGCCGCTATGCGGCTGTATATCGATCCATTCTCAGTAGGAAAAAATAACTCTCAGCGCTTCATCATCCGGTCATGCAGCGCCAGTGTTTGGCGTACCACTGTTTCATTGGTAAATAATGCTTCCACCCTTTGGCGCCCGTTAGCGGCTAATTCTTTTCTTAATTCGGGGTTTTCGATCAATTTCCTAACCGCCCCGGCCAGCCCATCCGCACAACCCGGCTCCACCAGCAAACCGGTCTTCCCATCCAGCACCACTTCCCGGCAGCCGGGGATATCACTGGCGATCAAGGCGCGCTGCGAAGCCGCCCCTTCCAACAGGGTAGCCGGAACACCTTCCCGTCCAAGGGAGGGCACGCATACGATCAACGCCTGGCGGTACACCTCGGCCATATCGCCGCGGAAGCGCCACCACTCAACCGCGCCGCTTTGTTCCCAAGCGCTAAGCTGTTCCTCGGGGATCGAGGCCGGATTGCCGGGGTCGGTCGACCCAACCAGCGCGAAGCGCACTGCCACCCCCTGCTGATGCAGTAGTTCGGCTGCTTGGACAAATTCTTGGATGCCTTTCGTCCACAGCATGCGCCCCGGAAGCACTACCACGGGAGATTGCTCGAGCGGCTCGGGTAATGGCGCGAAGCGGGCCGTATCCACCCCGGTGCTGGAGATCACCACCGCCTGCGAGGCGTCGATCAAACGATGGTCCAAAAAATATTCTTTATCATCCTGGTTTAAGAACACGACCGTGGTCGGCTGCAGCACCAAACGATACAGCAGCGAGATAAACGGGCGCAGGAAGCGGGCTTTGAAAGCGGGATCGGTAAAAATATACCCCAACCCCGGGATAATATTGACGATATGGGGAATATGCAGGATGCGGGCAGCGATAGATCCGTATAAGACGCACTTAACGGTATAGTGCTGTACCAGGTCCGGTTTTGCTTGTTTGTAGGCTTTGATGATTCTCACCAGAGCAGCCAACTCGGCCAGGGGGTTGATGCCATGCTGCGACATGGACAGCGGAAGCCAATCATACCCACAAGCCAACAAGTGACGGCTGTATTCCCCAGTAGAAGAATACAGGCGCACGATATTCCCTTTTTTGATCAAGGTATCCGTGAGGCTGCTGCAAAAATTGTGGAGGAACCAGTCTGTGTTGGCGAAAAGAATGATCTTCATGGGTGTTTATCGTTACAACCGGGGTCTATCGTTATCCGATGAATTGAGGATCCGTTTCAGGCAAAGGATATGCTATCTCCTTACACGCTTCATCCGGTCAAACTGAAACCGCATGGTTAAGGCGCAGTAAGCCCGCAATGATCCACGGCGCCATCACAAAAACACCGATCAAGCCAAGCTGCCCGGCACCGGCTGCGAATAATGCGAAGACCATCCCAAAGGCGGTAATAGTATACGATACCACGGCCAGCCGGTCTTCACTTGCGGTCGGTGGCTGCGGCTGGGGAATGCGGCCAACGACCAACAGATACAAGCCATAGGCGGTAAACACGGTCACAAGCCAGCCCACATAGTTCTGCAGAGGGATGCCAAAGTAAGCCCCTTCCACCTCCCAAACCCAATGACCGCTCGAGACCATAATGGGATCCATGACCACATCCCAGGCTGTCATCACCACTGCGCCCACCGCTGCGACGGTTAAATTACGCAGCCAAGTCCTGCTTTGTTTGGGTACCAGCCAATCGGCAATGATAAAGGAAGGATAGCTCATCATGAACCAGGCGACGGGGATCAATACCGGCACCAGCCCAAGGAACTTGGGACCCAGGCTGTCTGTATAGTGGTAAGGGCCGTACACCAAACCGGTCGCCACACCGACGCACTCGAACAGCAGACTCACACCAAAAACCATCCCAAGCATGATCAACGCCCGCTTCCATCCTTCACGTTCTTTGGCATGCCAAACCGCAAAGCTGAACCCGGCCAAGGTGGCCAAGGGGGTGATCAAATAGGTCGAAGGGAAGTTGAAGACGATCCCCAAAGCCGGGTAAAGGGTAAGGGCAGCGAATAGTACCAATAAGCCAATGATCGGGAGGCGTTGTTTCATAGTATTCTCCAGTACAGTCATGGAGTATTATACCTGTCTTATCCACAGTTCAAACCGGCAATAGAAGAGCTGCCTTTTACAGCAGCTCTTCACAACGATCATTTATCAAAATCCGAGTTACGGAATGTAGGGGTAGCCCAAGTAATCCTCACCCAGGGTGGTGTAGCTGCTGGATGAGTTGCGTACCAGGCGCTGTACCCGCGCAATGGCCAAGAGCGGTTGGTCGCTTACCACCACCACAGATCCCAAGAAAGACCTTCGGGTTTGGGTGATCACCCCGGTTGCCAGGGATGGGTTGCTGTTGACCTTGGCATACTGCGGGATACTGCTGACCGTTTGGGTACCCAACAAGGTGCCGTTGGCTTGATAGTAATTGATATTCACGCTGCTGGCGGTGGTGGTGCCCACATTCATGAGGGCAATATAGGTGCGGATGGCATAAATGCTGGAAGACCACTCCACATAGGGGAGCACCGTCCAGCAGGAACCGCCGCTGCACGTGGAAAGCACCGAGGAAACCCCGGCATGGGCGGTTTGCAGCCCGTTGTTGCTCAGCACCTGCCCGATGGCGGCGTATTGACCGGTGTTGGCGGTGATCACAGCCGTGTAAAGCGTTCCGCTGGGGAGTGCCGGTGAAACAGAGCAAGGGTTGATGGTTACTGATGAGTAAGCCGGTACAGAATCGGATGTCCACCCGGAAGGTAAAGTGAAAGCCTGGTTGCCTTGGGCGTCATAGTAATGGATGGTGAAGGTACCGGCGGTAGCAGAGGTATTCATCACGATGAACTCGCTGTGCTGGGCGTAACGCCCGTATCCGCACATGGCGCTGGGCAGGTAAACCGTATCTGCTCCGGCGGGTACACCTTCCGCAGAGAAGATGCTGCGCCCGCTTGAGGTGGTCTGTTCAGCCACCGCCGCGATCTGGCGGCTGTCGGCGGCTGTGATGACCAAAGAACCACTGAATGTTGAGGTAAGTTGGCCGGTAAATAAATTGGCATCAAAAAATTGAGGGGAACTGGGATGGACGGTTTCCATCGCTCCGAGAGTCAGTACAGTAGCCGTTCCCGAAGCATCATAAAAGGTCATCGTTAAAGTAACATCAGCGGAGCCTTCCAGGCTTTGAACGGATACAAGGGTATTGGTTGTGGCGTTATGTACAAAGGAAGGAATATACACCGTGCTGCTGCCGGCCGGCGTGCCGGCAAAGGCTGTATATATGGAGGGGCTGGATGAGTTGTTGGAAAGGACTTCACGATACACTGCCACCAGATCGGTGTTGCTGCTGATGACCGCCGAACCATCGTTCGCCAGACTCCCCACCAGGATGGTGCGGCTTTCCATGGGCGCCAGCGTGAACAACGATGTCGAAGCGATGACGATACCGGTCGAGTCATAATAGGTGATCAAAAAATCTGCCGACACATCATGCGGATTCATTACCACAATGGCAGAATTCCAGGTTTGTTGGTGCAAATTTTCGGCCTGAACAGGACTGACACCCAATACAGACATGAGTATCGCCAGAACTGCCAGGATTGTTAATGTATGTTTCATAACTTGCATTCCTCCATGTGGGTAATCCACTTTCCGCCGGGTAAACATATCCAAAAAAATTCGCTATCAGGATAATATCATAT
>DATMYN010000393.1:0-4206 GCA_035560875.1 Longilinea sp.
CTTCTACATTCATAACCCCGGTCAGGTCTCCCGTATGGAATTCCTGTGAGTACAGTTGGGCCGCATGGAAATAAACCGGTTCGTCATAATCAACTGGGAGCATATCGACTGCCCGGAGACGCAACCCCACTGCAGCAGCAACCGCTGCAAGGATGGCTAGAACATAGATGATCTTTGATAGTATTTTCATCGAAGCCTCTCCTTATATATAAAAAGAACGCAGGGTTATTCATTAACCAGGGCTGCGTTCTTTTTGGTTGTTACTGGTATTCCTTATTGTATATTAGATCACTTTTTCCCGCATCTTTGAGCTTAAGTAATCCATGAGAGCTACCACGACTGCGATCGCGATCATCTGTAAGCTGGCGCCCCGGTAGTTGAGCAAGTTGATGTTTTGGAAAAGTAAGAAACCGATACCACCACCGCCTGCAAAACCGATGATCGTGGACATACGCACATTGATATCCCAACGGTACATTGTGAAGGAAATGTAAGGGGGAATGATCTGAGGTACCACAGCATACAGGATGGTTTGAAGTTTATTGGCGCCGGTTGCTTTGACAGCCTCCAACGGTCCGGTAATGATGCTTTCTACTTGTTCAGAATACAGCTTAGACAACGCTGCAACGGTATGTAATGAAAGCGCCAACACACCCGCAAACGGACCGATGCCAACCCATACAACGAATACAATTGCCATGATAATGGCTTCAATGGCGCGTAAACCATTAAAGATCGTACGCGTTATGTAGTAGGTAACCAAACCCAATGCTAATTGCTTGCGCGGGTGACTAAATATGGCCAATAATAGCCCGACACTGCCGCCTATGATCGCCGGGATGATTATGGTGCGGGTAAGGTTGTTTATCTGGTACATCCAATCAATGGCAGAACCGATAATTGCAGCGATGATGGCACCTGCAGCGATAGCTAAAACGAAATGCAAGATTTTTACGATAAAGTCGGGAGATTTCTGAGAAATGAATTGCCCAACTTTATTTCCGATGCTGCCAAAAATACCACCCACGATTAGGGTAATGATCAATCCAAGCATCATCTGGATCAGATCACCAAGACTGGTGAAGAAATTCCCTAAGAAATCCAGATCCCCTAATTGTGGAGCTACCCAAGTTCCAAACACCATCATTAAAGCAGAGAGGTCGTACAACCAAATAACCGCGAGCAGACTGCTGATAATGATAAAGAACAGCCGCAACACCCGTTTTTTAAATCCCGGTTTTATTTCGATTTCTTGTGGCAGACTTCCTTTGATCACGAAGAATATGATAAAGGGTGCGATCAGCAAAACCAAAATTGAGATCGGCAAGGAATGTTGGAATGAATTATTTAGCCACAAAGCCAAATTAGCAAATTTAGATCCTATATATAACCCGATCGGAGCCAGGATCAACATTAGAGAAATATTGATCAGAGAGGATTTGATCTCGCCCATGATGTTACGGGCGGCTAAAAAGCTTAATGGGATCGAAAGGATCGTACCAAAAGTGGTAGCCAAAAACGCCAGGAAGACGGTTTCAATGATCCTTTCCCATGTGTTTAATGCGTTTTGAGATAGATCTGGCAGCCCTACGTTTCGTGACGCTGAGACTACAATTTGGAATGCATCCTCGCTGGATCTTTCTGGCAACTGAAGCTGACCGGAGAACGATCCATCCGCATCCGTTCTGTAGCCGTCCAATAAAATATTGACTTGTGAGGATGGTACAAATAGGATGACCGAAACGGTTGTATTGGCGTAAAAATTCGCTCCGGTAATATCGACAAATGCACCTTCATCACCGCAAAATGTGCTAAGGGTAATGGATGGCTGCCCATCTGCAAATTCGGTCTGTGTAATGGGTTGGTTATTGCATGGGATATAAAAATCTTGTTCAACCCGTAGTTCTTCTTGTTCAAAATCAAAAAGATCGGGTTGAGCTAAAGCACGTAAGATCCTAAATAGCTGCGTGCGGCGGGTTTCTTCACGCGTTTCAGCAAAATTTACATCGGTAACCTGGAAACCATAGGCATAGATAATTACACCAAAAACGATCACGGCCAAGGTGATCAAGGTGCGTTTTAATGGCCTTTTGGGGGTGTTGGTAGAATTTTTCATCCGACCCTCTCAGCGTCTCGGCCGTAGATATCTTTAAATTTAGCGTCATCGATTTCTTTTGGTAATCCATCGAAAACGAGTTGGCCCTGATTCAGGGCAACGACCCGGTCTGCATAACGGTGTACCAGGTCTAAAAAGTGCAAACTGCACATAACGGTCACATTCATCTCGTGATTGATCTTTTCAAGATACTGCATAATACTGTGTGCCAGCACGGGGTCAAGGCTGGCAACCGGTTCATCCGCCAGAATTAATGTCGGATTCTGCATCATAGCTCGGGCGATGCCAACCCGTTGCTGCTGGCCGCCACTTAATTCATCAGCCCGGTAACTTGCTTTGTCTGCAATTCCTACCCTGTCCAGTTCCACCCTGGCCTTTTCATAATCCTCCTTTGGAAAACGGTTGAGGAGGCTCATGGCAGGGTTTACATATCCCAAACGCCCTGTTAGGACGTTGGTTAGTACACTGGATCGATTAACCAAATTGAAATGTTGAAAGATCATGCCTATCCGTCTTCTTACCAAACGCATCTCATCTTCCGGTAAAACGGTGATATCTTGCCCGTCAATGAAGATAGATCCTTCGGTAGGCTCGATCAATCGGTTTATGCAGCGTAATAAGGTAGATTTACCAGATCCGCTCAAACCGATAACAGCTAAAAATTGTCCGTCTGGAACGGAAAAGCTTACTTTATCGAGAGCCAGTACGCCCCCTTCATAGATCTTTGTGAGGTTACGGACTTCAAGCATGATCACTCATCCATTTCTTTCTAAGAAAATATCTCGGGCAGAGATTTCTGCCCGAGATATTATGTTTACCAACCGGATTAGCGGAAGTTCTCGATAGTGATACCGAGGGATTCAACCAGGGCGCGGACGATATCATAGTCAGCGTCGGTGGCTGTATCAAGACCGGTCCAGTTGTAGAAATCGGGGCTGCCGATGGAGGTTGCCCAGGCTTCGGTGGTGGCGAATGCGACCAATGCATCAGATATCTGAGTGCGCAGTGCGGGGTCGAAATCGGGGCCGAAGGAAAGGGTATCATTGGGGATGGGGTCAGACAGGGCTAAAATTCGGACCTGTTGGACTACATCGGGGGCTTCTTCGCGGATATTGGCACGGGCATCCATCACAACGTAACCCGAGCAGTCGATGGCGCTGGCGTCGGCAGTCAAAGCGCAGCTGTCCACAACCTCATCCGGAACATCCGGATTATCGCCGGGAGCCCAAGCGGTAACGCCTTCGGGGCCAGTCCAGGGGCTAAAGAAAACGGTGGCGAAATCAGCTTCGCCATTATAGACGGCATTGACAGCCTGCGGGTGACCGCCAGCTTCAATGGTTTCACCGGGTACCACACCGATCTGGCTGAACCAGACAGAGGGGAATAAATAACCGGAGGTGGAGCCTGAATCGGGGTAAGCCCAAGAGCGGCCATTCAGATCTTCAAGAGTCTGGATGTCGCTGTCGCGGCGTACTACAACCTCGGCCCAGTAAACGGACCAACCACGGCGGATGGCTTTGAAGGCTACATCAACACCGCAGAGTTGGCTGGCGATTACGTACGGCTGGGCGGGGATGAACCCAATGGTGTCGGCCGGGGAAGCGCACATAGCTTCAACGGTGGCAGCATAGGAGGTTGGGATCACAACCGTGAAAAACAGACCGGTGGCTTCATGCAGAGCATCAGCCATTACCTGTCCGCCCGTGGTGATGATGTTCGCATCCACTGACGGGACGAACAGCACCTGGATCGGGTGTTCTTCAGAACCAACAGCCGGTTCAGCAGGGACTTCTTCAGTCGCTACAACTTCTTCGGTGGCTACAGGTTCTTCAGCAACTGGGGTTTCGGTAGTAGTACCGCATGCAGCCAATAACATGGCTAACACGGTAATGACTGCTACCAACAAGAATAAATTCTTGCGCATCGTATCTCCTCCTTATGAAGATGAACGGATAGATTTTGTGCTATCAAGCACAATTTTCATAGTAGCAAAACATCACGATATTGGCAAGTTAAACCTTTCTTAAAAAATAGTGGATAACTTCCCTGATACCTTACGGTTACCATACGCTCCATCAACAATATCGTAT
>DATMYN010000394.1:0-8028 GCA_035560875.1 Longilinea sp.
TTACGTGTGCCATATGTAAATATTATCACCATTATTCTGTTTCTCTTATTCTTTTTATACTCTTTTTACAAATGTAACCAGGTTTAAGACTTTCGGCAGATTGTTGTTTTTTGCAATCTGGTATACACTAAGCCTAGGCCATGAATTACCGCATGGCAATCTCTTTTGCTGCTCATGGAGGGCTAGATGGACCACCAGGAATTTACTTGGAAGACTACAGATGGCGTCTCATTGTTTGGGCAGGTCTGGCAACCTGAAAAAGGAACCCGTGCTGTGGTTGCACTGGTACATGGTTTAGGGGAACACAGCAGTAGATATCAACATGTTGCTGAATTCTATTGCAAGAATAAAATTGCTGTTATTTCATTTGATCTTCGCGGACATGGAAAATCCGAAGGGCCACGTGGCCACGCTCCTTCCTTCGATGCAATCATGGAAGATATCCATCATTTGATCGAAGAAGGTCGGCAACGCTTCCCCGGTAAATCAATGATCTTGCGCGGCCACAGTCTTGGCGGAGCCCTTGTCCTTTATTTCGGGCTCACCCAAAAAGCCGATCTTAAAGGTATAGTTTGCACAAGTCCGGGTGTTGGTGTCGCCAATCCCCCCAGCGCAGCTACCATGCTCCTGGCAAAGACCATGAGTGTGTTAAATCCCACGATGAAGATCAACAATAATTTAGACCGCTCAGGTCTTTCACGCGACCCAATGGTAGAACAAGTGTATTCAGCTGATCCCACGGTTCACCCCTGGATTTCGGCCAGATTAGGCCTTAACCTGTTAGCCAAGGGGCCATGGATCGTTTTGCATGCTGCCGAATTCCAATATCCCCTGCTCTTGATGCAAGGGACTGAAGACCGTCTGGTAAGCCCGGCTGCAACCGCAGAATTTGCAAAGAATGCACCAGTTGATAAGCTCACCTATAAAGTCTGGGAAGGCTTTTATCACGAATTACACAATGAGCCGGAAAAAGCAGATGTTTTGAACTTTGAACTCGGCTGGGTCGAAGGCCGTCTCGTCGACTGATCCATTTTTCCTCAGCTATTGGGGATGAATATTCTATTCTGGTCAAGGAGTTGTTGATGACAGATTTTATCTTCCGTGGCAATTTACTTGATCTCGACCCGGAAGTCCACCGGCTGACTCAAATTGAAGCCGAACGCCAGGTACGCAAGCTGATCATGATCCCATCTGAAAGCGCGGCTCCTATGGCAGTCCGCGAAGCGCTTTCATCCGCCTTCCAGAACCTATATGCAGAAGGGTATCCGGATGAAGAATCTAGAGGAATGAGCCAACGCGAAATCTTGGATTATCCATCAAGGTTAGCTCACTACCGGCGGTATTCAGATCCCCGCTATTACAAGGGCGTCGAATATGCCGACCTGGTTGAATCGCTTGCCCGCCAGCGTTGCGCAGAATTATTCGCCACTGATAAATTTTCAGCCAAGCAGATATTTGTCAATGTGCAACCTTTATCGGGTGCACCGGCAAATAATGCGGTATACACAGCCCTCATTAACCCGGGCGATACTATTTTAGGCATGAATCTGCTCCACGGTGGCCACCTCTCTCATGGCTCATCGGTTAACCGCTCGGGCAAACTCTACAAAGTAGTCCATTACAACGTTGACCCTGCCACTGAACAGATCAATTATGATGCTGTCCAAGCTTTAGCCAATGAGAATAAACCGAAGATCATCATAGCCGGTTATTCCTCGTACCCCTGGGTTCCGGATTGGGCTCGCTTCCGCCAGATTGCCGATTCCTGCGGAGCCACCCTTCTGGCTGATATTTCTCATATCGCCGGCTTGGTTGCAGCGGGAGTAGTCCCCTCACCGGTTGGGTATGCGCAGGTTATCACTTTTACAACCCACAAAACACTTTGCGGGCCACGTGGCGCCTGTATCTTGACCACCGATCTGACCCTCGCTAAGAAATTAGATAAAGGCGTATTCCCTGGCGAACAAGGCGGTCCGCATGTACATGTATTTGCTGCCTTAGCAACCACTTTTAAGCTGGATAAAACAGAGCAATTTAAAAAACTTCAATCGCAAATTGTAAAAAATGCCGAAGCCCTCACAAAGCGCTTACAAGAACGTGGTTTACGCATCCCATTCAAAGGTACCAACACACACTTATTAAACGTGGATTGTAAGACCATCAAAGGTGAGGATGGAACCACCCTGTCAGGCGATATCGCCGCCCGCATCTTGGATATTGCCGGAATTGTTTGCAACCGCAATACCATCCCCGGCGATAAGACGGCATTATTCGCTTCAGGTATCCGCCTGGGAACTCCCTGGCTGACCCAACGCGGTTATAAAGAACCGGAAATGGTTCGGATCGCCGATATCATTGCAGATGTCTTGCTAGCCTGTAAACCTTATTCGGTTGAAACCCGTCAGGGATTGGTTCAACGGGCTAAGATCGATTTTAGCGTATTGGAAGATGCAAAAATTCGTGTCCGTACCTTGGCGGATTCCGGCGGCTATGATGAGAAAGTCTCGCGCAGCACCTATCCTCATTTCTTCTATATTGATGATAAATCCAGCAGCGGAAAGAATGGTTCGATTGCCCTCGAATTACAAGGCGAACATGTCCGTCAATTCGTGCAATACGTCTTCACATCGGATACCGAATCATTGAAGCATGGTTCAAGCCAGGTCTCTCATCTGATCACCCCGAAAGGAACGATCGAAGGGACATTGTCACAAGTTAATCCACTTCATTTTCGTTTCTGTTTACCCACCCGCAAGGCCGGCATAGCTGCCACCTGGCTGCGTGATCTATCCGATGGTTTCATCAATTTTGACCCGGATGTCACTCGCCGGCTACCCGGTCCGATCGTGGTAGGTGAATCTCCGTGTATGCCGGTTCTGATAGAGGGCGAGCCCGTCTATTCAGCCAAGCCGTATGCCATCCGCTTACCAAAGGGGAAAGGCAGCGCCAAACCTGGCTTCAAATGGCAGGAAAATGAGAATGCCCCCTTACGGCAGACGCCCTTATATGAGACCCATAAGCAAATGGGCGCTAAAATGGTACCTTTTGCCGGGTGGGAAATGCCGGTGTGGTACAGTTCGGTGGTTGAGGAACATTTAGCCACCCGGAGCGCTGCCGGATTGTTCGATGTATCTCATATGGGTGTCTATCAAGCCGAAGGTCCCGATGCCCCAGCCTTTTTGGATAGCGTTTGCGGAAATGATATTGGTGGTCTGGCAGTTGGGGAATCTTGTTATACCCACATTCTGGACCCGGATGCCAATGTGATCGATGACACCATTGTGTACCACCGAGCGCCTGGTAAGTATCTGATGGTTGTAAATGCCTCCAATGATGATAAAGATTGGGCATGGTTGAATGCTGTCCGTGAAGGCAAAGTCCTGGTCGATAAAAAGCATCCCTACAGCGTCGCATTCGGTCGTAACGTGGTTTTCCGCAACTTGCGCGATCCAAAAGAAGGCAAAGATATGCGCATCGATATTGCCTTGCAAGGGCAAAAATCCCGCGATATTTTACTGCAATTGGGCTGCGATGCTGATGCACGAAAACGGATCATGGCACTCAAACGCACAGAATTATGCGAGGCGGTTGTGGGTGGTTTTGATCTGGTCGTTTCGCGTACCGGTTATACCGGCGAAAAAATGGCTTTCGAATTATTCGTTCACCCGGATAAAGCGGTTGAATTCTGGAATGCGCTCGTAAAGGTCGGAGAACCATTGGGGTTGAAGGCCTGTGGGCTTGGTGCCCGTGACTCGCTTCGCACCGAAGCCGGATTACCGCTCTATGGCCACGAAATGGCCGGTGAGATGGGCTTAGGCGTGGCGGAAGCCGGATTTGGTTCATACGTCAAAGTCTATAAACCCTGGTTTGTTGGGCGCGATGCCTATATCCAACGGGAAAAAAGCCGCAGCGGGGTCGTTGCTCGCTTCCGCTTCACCGAGAAAGGTGTCAGGATGGCCCATAATGGTGATCCGGTCCTTGACCAAAAAGGCAAAGTGGTTGGTAAGGTCACAAGTTGCGCCGTCGATATGGAAGGGTATCTGACCGGTCAGGCATTCGTAGATGAGAAATATGCCGTTGAAGGAACACCGGTATTCATATTCCAATCGGCCCCCAAGAACGGCGGAAAAGCTCCCGCACTTCTCAAAGAAGGTGACCGCTTGGTCCTTCCTACACCGGCTATTATCCTTAGCCGGTTCCCCAAGTTATAAAGAGTAAAAAAGCCTTGCAGCCTTAGTCAAACGCAAGGCTTTTTACTTCTTTTGGTCCGGTAAGTAATACTAAAACGACAAGGAGAAAAAATGCAAACGCCTTGGGACCATCGTTTTGCCCAACGCACGCAACGTATGAAAAGTTCTGCAATCCGTGAGTTGTTAAAACTCACCGAATTGCCCGATATCATCTCATTCGCCGGCGGTCTTCCAGCTCCGGAAGTCTTTCCCGTAAAAGAATTCCAGGCAGCCTGCAACCGGGTTCTTGAAACACAGGGCGCCCAAGCCCTTCAGTATGGAACCACAGAGGGCTACACCCCGCTGCGTGAGATGATTGCCCGCCACTCTGCCCGCTATAACATGGAAATTACACCGGACAATATATTGATCACTTCCGGTTCACAACAAGCATTAGATCTGTTAGGCAAGATCTTTATCAATCGCGGCGATCACATATTAGTTGAATCCCCAACGTATTTGGGTGCTTTGCAAGCCTGGAATGCCTACGGCGCTGAATATATTGCTGTTCCCTCCGATGAAAATGGCATGATAACCGATTATTTGGATGAAGCGTTACGCGCCGGTCCAAAATTCATGTATATCCTGCCCAATTTCCAAAACCCGACCGGGGTAACGATTTCCTTGGAACGCCGGAAAACGATCGTAAAATTGGCCGATCAATACGGTGTCCCCATCATCGAGGACGATCCTTATGGTCAACTCCGCTTTGAAGGCGATCATCTGCCGACTGTCGAGTTCTTGGACAGCAGTATCCATGATCAAAATGCTTGCTACAGCGGTAATGTAATTTACCTATCAACGTTTTCAAAAACATTAGCCCCGGGTATCCGTTTGGCTTGGGTAGTAGCCCCTAGTGAAGTGATCCGAAAATTGGTGCAAGCCAAACAAGGTGCGGATCTACATACGGCCACCTTCAACCAAATTGTGGCGCATGAAGTCAGCAGCGGCGGTTTCCTTAATAAGCATATTTTGACCATCAATAAGGTTTACCGCGAACGGCGCGATGTTATGCTGGATTCATTGGAAGAGCATATGCCGGATGGTATGCATTGGACCCATCCGCAAGGCGGATTATTCCTTTGGGCAACCCTGCCATCGAATATGGATGCTGCCGAAGTGCTAAAAGATGCTGTCCAACAAAAAGTGGCGTTTGTCCCCGGCGAATCCTTCCACGCCTGTGGCGGCGGGAAGAACACCATGCGGTTGAACTTCTCTAATGCTACTCCGGAGAATATTAATGAAGGAATTGCACGTTTAGGGAAAGTAATTAAGAAGCAATTAATTGCCCGATTCTAATGAAATTGGCAACCAAAAGCCGAGGTAACGATACCTCGGCTTTTTTATTAGTTCCTAAAAACCATTCCCCGATTCGTTCTTCCAAAGTTTAAAATCTTTTAATATCGATCCACCGATAAACTCCCGTAAGATGGAGTTATCCGGGATCAATTCGGTATCGATTGGCAGGAACCATTCCAACAAAGCCAATAACCGTTTGGCTTCGATATATTCCAAAGTCCCGTAAGGTACCTGGCGGAGTAGCGGTTCTACAAAATTCTTTAAGGCTGATAATTCAAACACGAGAGCGGAATTAAAGAATACATCCGCATTTTCCTGATATGGGAAAATATGGGTCTTTTCACCGCGCCGCACAGACTCCCAACGCTGGATAGTCTGAAAAGCATTATAGCCTCGCGAGGTTGCATCCCGGGCCACCCGGCGTAATAAGCGCGTATCGGTGGTCGAGATCCGGTTATGGCGGTCCAAATTCAACTGAGTCAAACAAGATACATAGATCTTAAAAGTCTGTTCAGACGAAATATTTGGGAGTAATGCCGGGTTAAGGCCATGAATACCTTCAAGGATAATGATCTGGTCTTGGTGCAATTGGACAATATCACCCTCTTCGGACATGCCTTCTTTAAAGTTGTAATGTGGTAATTGGACTTCTTGTCCGGTAACCAATTGCTGCAGATCGTTCCCTAACCGTTTGAGGTTCAAGGCATTCAAGTGCTCATAATCAAATTCACCGTTTTCGTCTTTCGGGGTCAGGTCTCGATCGACAAAATAATTATCCATTTCCAACGCAAAGGGTGAAAGACCATGCGCTAAAAGCTGAACGGCTAATCGCTTTGAGAAGGTCGTTTTCCCGGAAGAAGATGGACCGGCGATCAAAATGATCTTCGTTTGAGATATTTTGTTGACTACTTGAGCGGCGATCTCAGAAATGTGCTGGCCTTGCAATGCCTCGGAGATCAGCACTAATTCTTTGGCTCGATCTTCACAAATGGCGTCATTGAGTGCACCCACACTTTCAATCCCCAAACGCGTTAACCAATGTCCGTATTGGCGGAAGGTGGCCAACAATTTAGGGTATTCCGGCATGGGCAGCAATTCGCTGGGAGCGTGTTTTCGTGGGAATTGGATCACAAACCCTTCGCCAAACGGGATCAACGCGAACCATTTTAGATATCCGGTAGAAGGCACCATATATCCGTGATGATAATCGTAATGATCAAGCAGCCTGTACAACACCAAATATTCTTTTTGGCGATATTTAAGAAGACGGACCTTATCAAATTGACCTTGTTCCTGGAAGCGTTGGATGGCATCGACCAGGCTCACATTGGTACGTTCAAAATCCAGGTCTTGATCGACCAACACACGCATATGCTCTTCCAGGTTAACCAAATCATTTTGGGTAAGTGGAGTGTGATTTTCAACCTGGCAGTAAAAACCCCCCGAGGATACCGAATGATCAACCGTTAATAACGCTCCCGGGAAACAATCTTTAAAAGCCGCTTCCAAAAGAAACGTGACCGAACGGCGATAGATCCTTGCCCCATCGGAATCGGCCATGGTGACAGGGATAACGCGTGCATCCATTTCTATAGGATAGGTCAATTCACGCAATTCGTTATTGACGACGGCACCCATAATGCTGGGGTCTTTCCATTCCTTTAAATGTTTTAGAAATTCACCAATCGCTGTGCCGCGCGGTCCCGTTAATACAATCCCGGTATTTTGAAGGATGACTTCCACAGTCGGACGTAATTCGGTGCTTTGGATGATGTTATTATTTTTTGACATACTTTTTTTACGGAACCCGTTCTAGAAGGATAATGTAATTTCCGTTGGCAGGTAAATTCGCTAAAGGAATATAACCTGTAATTTCACCTTGCTCACCACATATCAAGTTGGTGAATTCACCATCGCCAAGAAGTGGGGTCAATTGGTATTCGCCCCGAAGTGAACTAGACTCTAATGATAATGCATAATCCGTCGATTCGGAATTGGCTAAATTGATCAGGATCAGGATGGCTTGGTCACCATCGATCCGAAGAACGGCATAAACTCTTCGATTTCCCGTTTCTACGGAATAGTATTCTCCGGTTCGCAGGGCAGAATATTGGTTCCGTAATGCGATGATTTGGCGGTAATGAGAGAGCAGTGACGAAGCATCATCGGTCTGAGCAGCCACGTTGATCGAAATATAATCTTCGTTGACTGCTTCCCAAGGAGTACCGGTCGTAAAACCGGCTCCACTCAAACCGGTCCACTGCATTGGAGTCCTGATCATTTCATCGGGTTTATCCCCATTCATGCCGATTTCTTCGCCATAATAGATAAATGGTATTCCGGGGGAGGTCAAAAATATCGTGGCAGCCGATTTGGCCTTTTCAGGGTCCCCACCAAATGAGACCATGGTGCGAGCCATATCATGGTTCCGCAAGAAGGTGCCCATGCGAAAACCATTGGAAAAATAGGGGAGTTGAGCTTGAAAAGCAGCCGGTAATTC
>DATMYN010000395.1:0-3056 GCA_035560875.1 Longilinea sp.
ACTTTTCATGTTTTATAAACAATATTTGCGTTACCATTAGGTGATCTACCAGACAACCAAGAAAAGGCCAGGACATGGACTCTCAAAAGGATCCAGAAAAAGTAGTCGATTCGGTGCGGGTGGCCCGTATGTTTTATCATCAGAACATGAAGATGGATGTGATCGCCCGCGAGATGAATATTTCACGCTCCTCGGTATCACGGCTGTTGACGTATGCCAAATCGGAAGGGTTGATCGACATCCGCATCGTCGATCCGAATGAGAACTCGCAGAAATTGGAGAAGATCATCGGGGAACGCTACCACATCCGAAAAGTACACGTCGTTCCGGTCTCGAACCTATCGGAAGAGGAGTGGCTTGAACAGGTGGCCCAATATACCGCCAATTACTTGAATATGGTCTTTGGTTCGGGGATGATCTTGGGGATTGCCTGGGGGACGACCACCAGCGCCATTTCCCGCCACCTAACCCCCAAGGCTACCTACAACACGCATGTGATCCAGCTCAACGGAGCCGGGAACACGCAAACCCTGGGGATCGAATATGCCAGTGAGATCATCCAACGCTTTGCGCATAACTACCAGGCACAAGCCCATCTCTTCCCGGTACCCACCTTTTTCGATTTCCCTAAAACCAAACAAATCCTCTGGAAAGAACGCAGCATCAAGCAACTGCTTGACCTGCAACAAAACAGCGACCTGTTGGTGTACAGCATCGGTGCGGTTAAGTACACGGTGAAAAGCCACATTTACAGCGGCGGATATTTTGAGACGAAGGATTGCGCCGAATTACGCAGGTGCGGTGTTGCCGGTGAGATAGCCGCCGTATATTTCAAAGAAGATGGAAGTTTTGAGGATATCCCCTTCAATGACCGTTCCAGCGGACCCGGGTTGGAGTTGTTCCAGAAGAAATACGGCATCTGTGTGATCTCCGGTCTGGCCAAGGTACGCGGCCTGCGGGCGGCATTGCGCGGGAAGCTAATGACAGAATTGATCGTGGATGAACCGACCGCTTTGAAACTGATCGAAAGCGATGAAGGAAATATCACTTCCTAACAAGGATCATTCAACTCAACAAGCCCTTTGCACTTTTTTTCATGCGTTAAAGCAGCCCATGGTCACTTCGACAGGTTCAGTGACCATGGGTTGCACATACCATTATTGATCAAGCCTGGTAAACCACTTCACCGCCCACGATGGTGGTATCCACCGTGGCTTCAGCCAGTTCGGCAGCGCTCATTGCAGTTGGGTCATTCGTCCACACGGCAAAATCAGCCAACTTACCAGCCTCTACCGAACCTTTCTCCGTCTCTTCAAAACCGGCAAAAGCAGGAGCCAACGTGTGGGCACGCAAAGCTTCCGTAAAAGTAATGGCTTGCTCGATACTGATGGGATTACCCATATTGGAAATCCGCTGCATAGCCGCCGACATGGCCATCATCGGAGCCGCCCAATAGGTGGTCGGGTAATCGGAATTCAACGTTACCACAGCCCCGGCATCCAACAGAGATCTGGCCGGCAGGAGACGTTCGCAGCGTCTATCCCCAAAGGTGGCAATATAAGCTTCGCCGGCTTGAGGGATGAACGAGGAAGAAACACTGGCGATGATACCCAGATCTCTGGTGCGCTGGATGGCTTCTTCAGTAGGAACCAGATAATGTTCGATACGATGACGCGGGTCTGAGCGTGGATGGGCGTCCATGGCTTCTTCAAAAGCGTCCAGGGTCAGGTCAATGGCGGCATCGCCAAAACAGTGGACACAGATCTGGTGTTCGGCTTCATGTAACTGGCGGACCGTTTCTTTAAAAATATCCGCATCCCAGGCAGGCATATTCCAGGAGACCCCAACATGCGGTTCATAGGTGTAGGCGGTGGGGATCTGCCCGTCGATTTGCAGTTTGAAACCTCCCAAGCGGAAATAATCATCTTGGTAAGGTGCCAAATCAAGTGCATAAGGGACCTCGCCCGGATTTTCCAAGGTTGGGTAAAGTGCCCCACGCACCGTCATTTCGCCCGCCCTACCCACTGAATAATACGCAGCGATCGTGTTGGGATCATGGACATACACATCATGGAAGGTCGTAATTCCCACCGAAGCGGGCACCGATTGATCGCGAATATCGTTGAGAAGGTTGTCATTGGAGCGTGCCGGAATGGCCGCCCTTAATACGTTCATGGCCCGATGATTATAAAACCGGCCGGTGGGTACACCGTCATCATCCAGTTCGATGATCCCACCCATTGGACTTTCATAATTTTGGCCGATCTGCGCCAGATCTAAAGCCATACTGTTAGCAACACCCAAATGGCCACCCCGGTGAGAGATAAAGATCGGGTGCTGGGATGTGGCTTCATCCAGATCGTAGCGGTCAGGAAGCCCATTACCAAAGCCGGATTCAAAGTAACCCTGGATCCACTCGCCTGGCTCATACTCCGCTGCGACTACCGTTAGCCCCTCTACCAAAGCCTCGATGGTATCGATCTCTAATGGGAAGGCTTCCCAACTATTCATTAAGGATATGACCGCCAAGTGAAAATGCGGATCGATCAACCCCGGGGTTAACACCTTCCCTCCCAGATCCATCATCCGGGTAGATCCATCCGCCTGGGGGACGATAATATCATTCGTGCCCACAGCCTGGATGCGTCCGCTTTTTACGGCTACGGCTTCGGCAATCGAATCGGATGCATCCACAGTCAATATCTTTGCATTATGAATGATCAAATCCGGTACGCCGCCGGGTGGAGACGGGGGAGTTTTTTGGTACAGGATTGAGTTTGGGGAAGCAGGCGTGACCTGCGTTTGTTGGCTGCCCCACAAACAACCGGAAACAGCCATTGCACCTGCCCCCACTGCTGTAAGTTTAAGAAAATCTCGTCTGGAAAGAGCCACTCGACGCGCCATGATACCTCCTAAATATTGGTCAAGGCATAGGATGAGATAAAAAGAATTCCCATAATAAAGCGGTAGCAGATATTTCCATGTTTGGTTCCCCCATATTATCGTTGACAGCTTCTCCACCTGGCCAGGCGTGCATGCCGTCATTGATGGTATAC
>DATMYN010000396.1:0-5502 GCA_035560875.1 Longilinea sp.
GTCCAGAATTGATCCATTAATCGCTGATCCCATCTTAGGGTATTAAGGAGATACCGATGATGAACCTAGACTATTCTCCTTCGGAATTGATGGCATCAGCCGGGGCGCTTGAATTGAAAGACCGTCAGGTCGTTGCGGTTGGGCTGGGACTACCGGTGGTCGCTTCCTTTTTAGCAAAGTCTACTCATGCTCCTGACATGACGATCTTGTTCGAATTAGGAGTGATCAATCCCCAACCAGTCCATTGCGGTGTGGGTCTTGCCGATCCGCGGGTGTGGTATCAAGCCCAGGTATTAAGTAGTTTCATTGACATCCTGGGCACCATACTTCACCACGGGCGGGTGGACGTGGGCTTTTTAGGCGGCCTGGAAATGGATCAATTTGGTAACCTGAATACCACCCGGGTTGAAAATCAAAACGGGGAGTTTCGCCACATGATCGGCAGCGGTGGCGCCAACGATATCGCTTCGTGTGCCCAAAAAACCATCATTATCATGCGCCACGAAGCGCGCAAATTAAGAAAAACAATTTCCTTTATCACCAGCCCGGGGTATTTGACCGGTGGAGAAAGCCGTAAAAATGCAGGGTTAAAGGGCGGTCCAAGCCGGGTGATCACCGATAAAGCGATATTTGGTTTTCATGAAGAGACCAAACAAGTTATGCTTCTATCGATCCACCCTGGCAATACGGTGGAAGATGTGGTGGCAACAATGGGTTTTTCTCCCCTTGTTCCCGGAAAAGTCCCTCATACAGAGCCGCCCACCAAAGAACAACTCCGCCTGATCCGTGAACAAATAGACCCCCAAAAGATGTATATGGGAAAAGAATAACCGAGATCAGGGTCGAAAGGATTAATCGAAATTATGTCTTACATCGTAACTTCTGCCTGCCTTCAATGCGGAGCCTGTGTTAGCGGCTGCGAAAGCGATGCTATTACCGACGGAGAAACGCAAGCCATCATCGATCCTGAAAAATGTGTTGAGTGTGGTACATGCGCCAGGAATTGTCCTGCTGAGGCGATTATTTTCCAGGATGAACCGGCGGCATGATATCGGCAAACCAAAATCTGAAAGGACATTGAGGAGGCTAAATTCACCAGTAAAAAACCGGCATAGGATCAAAGGTAATGGATAGTTGTACCAACTTCGCCATTCGCATAGGCATAAATGCTTGCTTGAGAACGTCGTAGTATAATTTAACAATCCATGCGAAAAATTTGATCCAGAAGACAGGCAAAACATGAAAGATCAAAATGACTACAATGTGCGTGCCATAGAACGAGCTTTACAGATACTGGATTGTTTCAATGAAGAGCACACGGAACGCAGTCTGACTGAAATCGTAAAGCTGGTTGGCTTGCATAAGGCCACGACCCACCGGATCATGACCACACTGCTGAATTCTGGATATTTGGAACACACTCCGGATGGTCAAAAATTTCGTTTAGGGCTGCACCTTGCCAGTCTTGGTTTCATCGTGATCAACAAAATGGACCTTCGGTCTGAGGCATATCCATTTATGTCTCAGCTTACCCAACAACTCGATGAAGCCTGTGATCTCAGTGTTTTTGATCAAGACCATGTCTTCTATGTAGAAGTGATGCAAAGCAGGCACACCCTACGGATCGCGGCTGCCATCGGCCAACGCTTACCGGCATACTGCACGGCTAGCGGAAAGTTGTTCCTGGCTTTTCTTCCTGAACCAAAGCTGGAAGCCATTTTGAACCAACCGATGAAATCGCACACGAATAATACCATTACCTCATCCGCACTGCTTCGTCCGCAGTTGGATGTGATCCGCCAGCAAGGTTATGCCGTGGATGATGAGGAGTACGAAGTTGGCATTCGCGCCGTTGCCGCTCCCATACGCAATAGAGAAGGAAGCGTGATCGCCGCGATCAGTATTCCAAGCCCTACCAGCCGGATGACGCCAGACCGTATTCCGGCAGTGGCTGAAGTCCTCAAAGAGATGACCGATAAAGTCTCCCATCGCATGGGCTGGCAAATTTAGCTTCACAGAAAACATATCAGTCCGGCGCCTTAACCAAGGATGCCTGTATATCAAATCCTATCTATCTTCTCGCGCCCAGGAGTATTTTTTATGTCACCTATCACCAAAGAAGCAGCCTTAGCCTATCACCAGCTCGATCATAAACCCGGAAAACTTGCTGTCGTTCCCACCAAACCATTGGAAACGCAAGATGACCTTGGGCTGGCATATACCCCCGGGGTGGCATACCCTGTGTTGGAGATCGAAGCCAACAAGGAACTTGCTTATGAATACACCTCCAAAGGGAATTTAGTGGCAGTGGTAACAAACGGGACTGCTATTCTTGGCTTGGGGGATAGAGGATCGCTGGCAAGCAAACCTGTGATGGAAGGTAAATCGGTACTGTTCAAGAAATTTGCCGATATCGATAGCATCGATATCGAGATCGATTCGCATGACCCGGAAACGGTCATCACTGTAACCCGGGCGATTGCGGCTACGTTTGGCGGCATCAATCTTGAGGATATCAAATCCCCCGAGTGTTTTTATATCGAGAAAAAACTTCAGTCGCTGGTCGACATCCCGGTTTTTCATGACGACCAACACGGAACAGCGATCATCATTGGAGCGGCGGTTCTTAACGCGATGGAAATTACCCAGAAAAAACTTAACCAGATCAAAGTGGTCTTTTCCGGCGCCGGAGCGGCAGGCCTGGCATGCGCCAATCAAATGGTAAAAATTGGTGTGCCGCGGGAGCACATTTGGGTATGTGATATCAAAGGCTTGGTATATAACGGACGCAAAGAAGAGATGTTCCCCGAAAAGGATATCTATGCCCAAGGCGACCATCCGGCCACCCTGGCTGAGACCTTGGAAGGGGCGGATATTTTCATCGGATTATCAGCCGCCGATATTGTGACCCAAGATATGCTGAAACGCATGGCACGGCAGCCGGTAGTATTCGCCATGGCCAACCCCAACCCTGAGATCAAATATGAACTGGCAAAAGCTGCCCGTCCGGATGCGATCGTTGGCACGGGACGTTCGGATTATCCGAACCAAGTGAACAACCTGTTAGGGTTCCCATATATATTCCGAGGTGCATTGGATGTGCGTGCCCGTGCTATCAATGATGAGATGAAGATCGCTGCCAGCCTGGGACTCGCCGCGCTGGCGAAAGAGCCGGTTACCCCCGAAGTATTGAAGGCCTATAATCTGGATCATCTCGAGTTTGGGGTGGATTACATCCTGCCTAAACCGTTGGATAACCGCCTGGCGGTATGGGAAGCTCCGGCTGTTGCCAAAGCTGCGATGGAAACCAAGGTGGCACGGATTTCAGTCAACGTGGATGATTACCGGCAGCAGTTACGTGAACGGTTGATGAAATAAAGGAGAAGGTAATAATGCCACGCGATATTACAAATGAAATAGCAGAATTAGTGCGCATCACTTCTACCGATCTACCCTTTGTGGTGGAGAAAAAACTGCGTGATTCTCAATCCCAGGAAAAACCGGGATCGGCTGCGCATTCGGCTATGCAAACGATCTTGGAAAATGTGGAAATGACCCGCCGGAATTCCACCCCCATTTGCCAGGACACCGGAACGCCCATATTCTATGTCAATTATCCGCAAGGTTGGAACCCCCGCGAGCTGCGCGAGCAGATTCGAGCAGCCATTGCTGATGCAACCAAGAAGACTTATTTGCGGCCAAATGCGGTGGACCCGTTAACCGGTAAGAACACCGGGAATAATTTGGGTGATGATCATTTCCCCAGTATTTATTTCAAAGAGGTTGATGGTGATGTGATCTCGATCGATCTGATCTTGAAGGGTGGGGGATGCGAGAACGTAGGAGTACAGTATTCCTTGCCGGATACTCGTTTGCAAGCGGACCGGGATCTGGAAGGGGTTCGGCGGGCTGTTCTTGATGCAGTCTTTAAAGCACAGGGGGAAGGTTGTGCCCCCGGTTTCTTGGGCATTGCAGTGGGCGGTGACCGGGGCGCTGGATATGTGGTTTCAAAAGAAGCATTCCTCTCCATGTTCGATAAAACTGCCGCGTCACCCGAGGTCAAAGCATTGGAAGAACGCATCACTCTGGAAGCGAATCGGTTAGGTATTGGCCCTATGGGATTTGGCGGGAGGACTACCGTTTTAGGTACCAAGATCCTTTTTACACAAAGGCTGCCAGCCTGTTACTTTGTAACAGTTTCTTATATGTGTTGGGCATTCCGCCGGCGTAAAATGACACTAACTCAAGAAGGCTTTGAGTACGAATAAGGGTGACAGCATGACAAAAAAACTGACTATACCTATTTCAGATAACGATATCCGAAGTTTAAAAGTGGGGGAATCCGTGCTCCTTTCGGGGGTGATGATCACAGGCCGGGATGAAGTGCATAAATGGCTAGCGACCAATTTTGTTTATAAAACAAAACAACCAAGCGCAGAGGATATTGCTGTTTATCAAGCCATTGCACCCATTCTGGAGGGTGGTGTTATATACCATTGTGGACCGGTGGTCGGAGGGCTTGATACGAAGAAATACCGCTTTGTAGCTGCCGGACCCACCACCAGCATCCGCGAGGAACCCTATCAAGGCGATATTATGCGCCACCTCAACGTCAAGGGTGTGATCGGTAAAGGCGGGATGGGGGCGAAAACTTTAAAAGCATGCCAGGAAGTACCGGGAGTGTATATGCATGCCATCGGCGGTGCAGCATCGTTGATCGCCGAATCAGTTAAGGAAGTTCTAGGTGTTTATAAACTGGAATTTGGAGTACCTGAGGCGATTTGGGTTATTCGAGTAGAAGATATGCCAGTCGTGATCACCATGGATGCACACGGCGGCAGTCTGCATGATAGCGTTCGCGATCAATCTGCTGAGGTGTTGAAAAAATTGTTGGCAAAGTAAGACAATCTAACATATTGCTTGGAGTTGTTTGACCAAGAGGAGGATTTATGGAGATCATTTCTAAGCTTTTAGATTCCTTACCTCAGGATCCTGTGCCGGTACGCAATGTGGTAATTGGTATTCAGTGGACTTTGGTTAGTAGTGCATATTGTGGGCTTTCTTCCACTTCATATAAACAAGGTCCTCATGGAGTGATCACTCCACGTGATGTTGGTGACCTAACCACAAAAAGTGCACAGGAACTTGCCCACTGGGCTATTTCTGATAATCCGATAGAGGTTAGTGTTGGCATAGCCGCCATTAACTCTTTAATTGACATCAGCCAACTTACAATTAAGTATTTCAATGCTGCAGAAGTTATCTTAAAAAACTGTAAGGACCGCAACCTTGCCATTGTCGGCGATTATCCCTTCTCAGATTCGTTGAAAGGGATTGCTCGGAACTTCTGGTCAATAGAAGAACCATCCATAGATTCATTGGTCCCGGATAGTTCAGCATGTGAACACATTTCCCATGCCGATGTAGTGGTAATTACTTCGAGCACTTTCTTAAACCACACCACTGAAAAATTTTTAGCTTTTTGTAGACCTGATGCGCTGG
>DATMYN010000397.1:0-4685 GCA_035560875.1 Longilinea sp.
AGAAGACCCCCTGGCTGATTTTACCCAGATCAATGCCGAAATGGCCCTCTTTGACCCGGACCTGGCTCAAAAACCGCAGATTGTAGTATTGAATAAGATGGACCTGCCGGATGTGCAGGAAAAATGGAAAAAGCTGGAGAAGCAGCTTCTCAAACGCGGCTTCGTGGTGATGAGCATATCGGCAGTGACAGGTGAGAATGTCAAATCACTGCTGTGGAAGGCGCATGAGTTGCTAAAGAATGCTCCGCTGCCTCCGGTGTCACAAGAACTCCCCGTCTACAAACCGGTTGAGGACGTAAATGCATTCAAGATCGAACACACTTCCGATGGTTGGGTAGTGCGTGGAGCTGCCATCGAACGGGCAGCAGCCATGACCTATTGGGAACATGAAGGTTCCGTGCGCCGCTTCCAGCGTCTCATGGAAACCCTTGGTGTGGATGCCGCTTTGCGTGAGGCTGGCATTCAAGAAGGCGATACGGTGTATGTAGCGGATAATGAATTGGAGTGGCAGGACTAATGCGCATCGGTGTATTTGGCGGTACATTTGATCCGCCGCATGTCGGACACCTTATTTTGGCTATGGAAGCCGTAAACCAGATGCATCTGGACTTGGTGCTGTGGGTGCTCACTCCTGACCCTCCCCACAAATCCAATTGGCAGATCACCCCGGTGGAAAAGCGCCAGGTTATGCTCGAGGCTGCCATTGTCGGGGATCCCCAATTTGTGCTCTCCCGTGTGGATATCGACCGCCCGGCCCCGCATTATGCCGTCGATACGATCCGGTTGCTCAAAACCCAATACCCAAACGACTCACTGGTGTACCTTATCGGCGGTGACTCGCTTCATGATTTCCCCGCCTGGCATGACCCGGTCGGGTTGGTAAGTGAATTGGATTCGATCGGTGTGCTCCGCCGGCCGGCGGATGATGTGGATATGTCAGCCTTGGAGAAAGTGATCCCCGGGTTAACCTCAAAAACAAGTTTTATCAATGCGCCTCAGATCGAGATCAGCGGGCGGGTCATTCGCAGGTTGGTTGCCAGCCAACTAAACTACCGGTACTATTTACCCCCGGCGGTGTTTACCCTGGTACAACAATTTAAACTCTATTCCGGATAATCATCTCTCGGGAGTTCCATGTCTTTTTTCCGTAATAAGCAATTTTTAGTAGTGTTACTCAGCCACCTGATGGTGGATGTGTATGTCAGCCAGCGGGCAGTCCTGCTGGCTTTCATCGCATTAGCATTAGGTTTAAGTAATACCTGGTTGGGGATCGTAACAACCGCTGCCATGTTAGTCGCCGGGTTGGGGCAGCCATTTTTTGGATGGTTGAGCGACCGTATCGATTACCGGTGGTTGGTGGTTGGCGGCTTGGTTTGGTTGGTAGTGGGTTTTTCGCTGGCAGCTGTTGTCCCCCTCGCAGCCGCTCCTTTTTTCATCATATTTGCTAACCTTGGCTCCGGGGCTTACCATCCCGCCGGGAATATGCAAGCTACGATCATCGGGCGGGAAGATCCCTTACATCGTGAATCCCTGGCAGCCTCATTGTTCTTTTCCTTTGGTCAAATAGCGGCTTTTATTGGACCCATTGTTGGCGGCGCCTTTTTAGATACCATTGGACGGATCGGGTTGTTGTTTCTCTCGATCCCGGCTGCCATCCTCTCTGTGTACAACTTGGTGGTGTTTCGGGGAGGATCCAAGAAAACAGTAACCCGCCGTACGGATGAGGTCTTGCCGGTGGAAGGAAAAGCCGAACCGGCGGTAGGTTCAATGGCGATCGTGGCACTTTTCTTCTTCATGGCATTTCAGACCTGGTCTCAAACCAATATCACTACCTTTATTCCCAAAGCTTTGGGGGATATGGGACAGCCGGCTGCCATTTATGGTTTGATGACGGCCTTATTTACTGGTGGGTCGGCGTTAGGCAATGTGCTGGGGGGAAGTTTGGCTGATCGAATAGGTCGAAAAAAACTACTGTTGAGCAGTATGGTGCTTTCGGTGGTTCCAATTTCCTTGATCGCGGCTGTACCGTATTCCTGGTTGTGGTATATATTGATCCCAATTTGTGGGCTAACCACAGGAGCCGGTTTTGGTGTGATGGTCTCCATGACCCAACGCCAACTTCCTTTGAAAATGGGGGTTGCATCAGGACTGGTGCTTGGGTTTGTGTTTGTCGCCGGGGCTTCGGGGGCATATATCAGCGGCCGGGTGGCAGATGCAGCCGGGTTTACGGCTGTCTTTTACCTGAGCGCTTTTATTGCCTTGCTGGCATTCATCACCGGCTTTGCGATCAAAGATCGTTAAGCGCGGTTTTCTATTTTGTATACTTTTCTACCTTGGGATTGCACTATAATTTAATTATTCGCCAGCATCGGTTAATAACCGAAGTATGGATATGTTCCTGCTAGGTGAAAGGAATTATTATGGCCAGTACGGAAACCCCTAAAAAATCCACTTTCCTTGTATCGATCATTGCCGTGTTAACCTTGATCTGGTGCATGATGGCAGGTGGGTTTATTTGGGGCAGCGCCTATTTTATGCACATCACTACCCTGGCAGCCCTGATCCTTTTGATCGGATATGTCCTATTCCGAGCTTTGGTAAAAAAAGCCAGCCTGCCGGCCTTTCGCAGTGATGGTTTGGTCTGGTTAGCCATGGGTGTGCTGCTGTACTTGCTCATCCGCTCTCCCCAAGCCACTGAAGGCTTTATTCGTGTTGCCAGGTTGATAAGCCTGGGAGCACTTCTGTATATTCTGCTCGATCTCTTTTCTTATACCGGGCTTGCGAATATTGCCCTACGCGGCCTGTTGGTGGTTTCCGGATTGGCCTTGTTATTGGCAGCTTTGGAGACCTATGCTGTCTATTACGAGTTTTGGCAGTCCACAGGAAGTTTTTCGTTACCCCCGCTGCCGTACCGGTTGATCGGAATACTTGGTCACCCCAATGCCTTAATGGGATTGGTCAATTTGTGCGCTCCGGTTGCATTGATCGTATTTTTTCAAAACCGCTATCGCCTGGCAAAGGCAGCCGCGGCAGCTTGGCTGCTGTTATTCCTTATCGCTATCCCCTTTTCTTCAAGCCGCGGCGGTTGGATGGGTGCAGCTGCTTCTTTCGGTTTACTAGCCCTATGGGGGCTTTGGCTGTGGAAGCCGTGGAGTCGAATTAAAAAGCTGCCTGTTTGGGGATGGGTTTTAGCCGGGACAGGTGGGTTAGGCGTGGTATCAGCCGGAGTATATGCCGCTTACCGGTTCTGGGTAGCTTTTGCCGCCCATCCATCGCATGGCAGCAGCCTTTTTGGCGGACGCTCGGAAATGTGGGAAGCCGCCTGGGTGCTGTTTCGGCAGAATATTCTAACCGGTATTGGCCCGGGGCGTTATGCGTTTGGTTTTTTGCAGGTCATGTCTTCAACCCCGCCGGCATACTGGCCAAGCCACAGCCATGGGCTGCTTGTCCAAACCGCGGCTGAGTTTGGCCTTCTGGGCTTATTAGTAGGGTTGGCATTGCTGGCGGCTTTGATCGTTTGGATGATTGATAGTTATAGAAAACTACCGCTAGACCTAAAGTGGACCGGACGGGCTGTTTTTGTGGGTTTACTCGCATTCTGTGTCCAAATGATCGTGGATGATTTTACCTTTTGGATGTCGATCATGGTCCCGGTGGTTATCTTATTGGCTTGGATGGGTTCTTCCAGCGGTGGCGTTAAACAATTCCACATAAAAGCTTCTCTTGGTTGGTTATGCATGCCTGTAGGCATTGTTCTGGTAATCGTAGGTTGGGTTTGCTGGACGTATGCACCCTTAAATGATGTTCTTGAAAAGGCGCAGGATGGGGAATGGGATCAAGCTGCTGCATCAGCAGCCTTCTCGGCGGAACGCGACACCCACCTGGCTTTTTACCAGTTTGAAGCTGGGGTTGCCTACGCTCAAGCCTACGGGCAAAACCAAAACAGTCTATACCTGAATAATGCGATTGGCTATCTGGAAAGCAGTGTTGCATTGGAGCCATCCATCTCACAAGCCTGGGCAGACCTTGGCGTGCTGTATTCTCAAGCCGGGCTGATGGACCAGGCCGTGGAAGCCTTGCTGCAAGCAGAAAGTCTGGCTCACAATGAACCCTCTTATCCCTTGAACCTGGCAATCATCTATGAAAGTATGGGTGAAACAACTCTGGCCGAATTGTTTTACACACGAGTATTGGAGCTTTCACCCTGGTCGGTCACCCTTCCTTTCTGGACTCAAACGGAATTGAGAACTCGGGTTGTTGAAAATTGGAGCCTGGAGAATGCACAGCCGGAAAATAGTTCTAGTGCCTATTGGCAGCAGGCTTGCTTTGCGATCGCTGAAGGGCGCTACACCGATGCAGAACACTTATTGGCGTACAGCCGGTGGATGGGGGAACCGGGAGCCGCCATTTTGTTTACCGAAGGGTTAATGGCAGAGGCACAAGGCCGGATTGATGAAGCTAATTCTACTTATCAGGAAATGGTCAATGGATTGCTGCAACCCCAATTAAATTCGGTCAATAGTTTTGCAGCCGCCTTTGGTACTTGGGTATCCGACCGAACAGGGTTCTCTGCCGATCTGGTTCCGGGCTATTACCAACTCCAACCGGAAGAAGCGCAATTTATTTCCATGGTGGATTCGTTGATAGCGAGTGGAAGCGTACCCACCGAATTGGCTCAATCCTGG
>DATMYN010000398.1:0-2254 GCA_035560875.1 Longilinea sp.
TGCACAGGCTGATCAGGGGTAGGCGCCTGGCCCCAGTCCATGACAACGATCATCTCTTTGCATTTCCCTTCGGCGAGCAAATTATCCATAATGAAATTAACCCGCCCCTGTTCAACCCAACTGGTTTCGTCTTCTCCTCCGCCGTGGCGTAGAATGAAGACCGGATAACGTAGTTCGGGGTGGTTGTCGTAACCCGGGGGTAAATAAATATACGCCCGCCGCCAGTCGTTGGTAATTTTAGAATAATACCATTGCATGCGCACCTGACCATGAGGCACATGTTTGATGTCATAGAAATCGACCCCCGGTTCCGGTACTTCCACCCCGCAGGTTTTCATCTTTCCGCCAAAACTTTTTGTAGCAATATCGTTTAGGCGGACGCCATCTACCACCAAAAAGTATCCGTGCAGCCCCGGTACAACTGGGGGTGTGGTAACGCTCCAAAGGCCGTTTTCATCTTTGGTCATGGCATAGGGAGCTTTCCCCAAACCGTTGTATCCATTGTTTTCGGGCTGGCCGTTGATCGGTTCGATCTGTACTTTGTGTGCCAGGGGAGCTTTTAAACGGAATGTGACCCGCCCATCCGGGTGCACCTGCGGGGAATATTTCTCATCTTGAAAGTGGGCTTGCTGCTGTGAAATTTCCGGTTTTTGATCATCTTTTTTAATCATAATTACTACCCTTTGTCACTTATATGGATCTTGTGCGAAAGATGAAGAAAGTAAACGTTTAAAAAACCGTTTACTTAATTGTGCTTAACTCGATCATCTCGTCATACCAGCCGTCCTGGTAATGGAGATAGACATGCCTTAGGTTTGGATTGATCCTCTCAAACATCCTATTTGTTGCTCTGCCGTAGATCTTGTTGTTCACTTCAATAATGTCCAGACCGAGCACACCACAAGTATGGGTAATGGCATTGACAAACTCTTTCCGTTTGAAAACCACTTTTTTTTCAGTTTGATCAATAATGATGATTTCCCCATCCTTGAGTCTGAAATAGCTGGTGAAAAGTTTTAGTCCCTTCTCAAGGTCTGTCCCCTCTAGCACCAACCAATCCTTTGCTTGATCGAGCCACTTCAACCTTTTATCTGCTACTGTTTCACTCATGATCTCAAAAGCGGTATCCAGGCCGTATCGCTTGCCGACAGCCAGGATCAACCGGTACATATCCACTTCATAGTCGTTCATGATGTCTTTTACATCTTGCACAACCCTATCGCTGTATACCTGAGCCCGATTGGCGATATCCAGCAAAACCTCATCCCGGCCATGAACCTTCTGAGTTTCCCATTTTTCTGGTCCCATTCCCGTTACCTCACTCACTCTCTTTACCATGTATCCTTGTTACGAGTAGAAACGCAAAGCATATTCGCAAAAATTGGGGGACGTTAGGAGAAACGTCCCCCATCCCAACCATCGCTCATCTTCGTAAGGTTCAGCATCTATCGTATTGCCAACTAGTTAATGAGTGGCTTAGGATCTGTTAGGCATCGCTGACAGCATTTCAAAGACTATTGATCTATGAGGCAAATATTCCAGATACACCGGCGTCCTTAACCCGTTTTTTGGCTTTTTCTGCATTGTCCGGGAAGATGCCGATATCCTTTAATCTTTTCAGGTAATGACCGGCGTGGGCGCTGACGAAGGTGGTCGGACCGCCATCCGAGTTCTTGAGGAACTTCTGGGAAAAGTCGATGATATCTCCGGTGGCTGTGCTGATGGGGAGTTCGATCAGTTCTTTGCCTTGGGCACTGCGAACGGCATTGAAGCCGGCCAGAATACCGGTGTTGATGCACGGTTGTACATCCACCAGGTTCGCCTTGCTGCCGGCAGCAAAGTAGTTTTCAGTTGGCGGAACCAGCATGGTGTTATCGGTAAATACCAGATCGTGGCCCAGTGACCACAGGTTTTGCCCGCCTACGGGGGCTGCTACAACAACATTCTCAAACCCGGGAATCTCCCGCAGTTCTTCCAACTTGATGGGGCTCGGTCCGGCGCCGCCGGCGAAAATACCCCGGTCCAGCAGGCGGAATCGGCCCGTATCCGGTGAGACTCTCCAACTGGTTTCGGCATCCGCAGGATGACCTACGCCGTCGTTTCCATCCTGTCCACGGGTTGCCCAACTCCACTCCGGATCCGACTCCCAATCGATCACACCCCTAAAGGGGACGAAGATCTGGTGGCAGTAGTCCAATTGATCCTGTAATTCCTTGGATAAGGAACCCTTATATAAATAAATACCGTTGTACTT
>DATMYN010000399.1:0-6239 GCA_035560875.1 Longilinea sp.
TACAAATGGGTGACCGGGTTCGTTCACGCCAAAAAGCGTTGGACCGGATCATACTTTCGATGCGGGAAAAGGTGGGAGATCATTTAGTGCGGGTGGCAATCGTTCATGCTGCTGATCCGATCACAGCTCAGAAACTTGTCGAAAAAGCAAAAACGTTCCTCAATACGAAGGAAATTGTAATTTCTGAATTATCCATACCGGTGGCAGCAAATTTAGGGCCAGGGACAGTTGGCTTGGTTGCCATTCCGGTTGAAGAAGATGGGGAGGAGTCTTTATAATGAATCTATCGGAAAAGGCTGTTGATATGGAACGCTACCTCGAATCAACCCTTCAGCCAGTATTTCCTCGACCTCAATTTATTCATTCCTTAAAAGGGTCGCTTAACCAAAACCCTGGAATATTCATTGAGCACAATAAAATGCCGGTTATGTTGATAACCGTCGCCATCGGTGTTGTAACAGGCACTTTATTATTGTGGATGATCAGTTGGCTTTCAAAACTAAGTCAACGGGATTAAACCGAGTTTTCTCCGTAACTGATCGGACGATGGTTCCACGAGAATGGTTTGATCCGGGAAAACCATTGTTGGTACACTCCTGAATCCCTTGTTCGTTTTTTCAACGAATTCACGGGCAGCCATATCCTTGTCAATATCAATAAACTCATAAGCGATCTTGTTTTCATCAAGGATCGTGCGGGCGCGACGTGTATCACCACACCAAGTAGTACCATATACGATAATTGGTTTCGTTTCTTCAGCCATTTTTTCCTCCAAATATATTCTACTATGTAAACCCACTCAGCGTTATCAGCCAGGGTCGATGATTATCATAGAACCCATAATGGACATATAATACCTTAACGAATATTAAAAAAAATGAGGACAACTATGCCAAATTCTGAAACTTCTGGGGAACCGAAGAAATTACTGACCAAAGGTGTTTTTACTGCCTTATTATTCCTGGCTTTAGCTGGTCAGCTAGCCTGGGCAGTTGAAAACCAATTTTATAACACCTTCCTGTATGACCGGATCACCCCCGATCCCCAGGTAGTTTCATGGATGGTATCGATCACCGCAGTGGTATCAACTTTGACCACGATCTTTATGGGTACATTAAGCGATCGTACTCGTACCCGTTGGGGAAAACGCCGCCCATATTTATTTGTGGGTTATATCTTGTGGGGGATTTTTACCGCCATATTCCCGGCAGCAGCTCTTTTCCAATCAGTCGCCGTTGGCATCTTTATGGCCATTTTATTCGACAGCATCATGTCGTTTTTCGGCGCCACGGCCAGTGATGCCGCCATCAGCGCCTATGTTGCGGATATCACTACTGTTGAAAACCGCGGCCGGGTTAGCGGAGCCATGCAAATCATGACATGGGTAGCCATGTTGATCGTATACGGTGGGGCGGGTTTCATTATCCAGGCTTTGGACTATACCGGCTTTTTTATTGTTGTGGGTGGTTTTGCACTGTTGATCGGCTTGATCTGTGTGCCTATCCTTAAGGAGGCACCGGCAACTGAAAAACCTACCGGGTCCTATTGGGGGCAGATCATCGATACCTTCCGGTGGAAAAACCTGGTTGCACAGCGTGACCTTTTCCTGCTGCTTCTGTGTCTGACCATATTCATGATCGCCATTAATACATTTTTTCCATACTTGATGATCTATTTACAGCACTACGAACAATTGAGCATCACCAATTCATCGATCCTTATCGCTATCGCGATCATCATTGGCGGAGTAGGGTCAGCAGTGCCGGTTGGGATGCTGGTGGATAGATGGGGACGGCGGCAGGTGGCAGTCCTGGCAGTTCTGATTGAATGCGCTGGTTTGATCCTCTTTTCGATCTCGCATACATTAGTAACGTTGATCCTTGCCGGTATTGTTTGGCTGGGGGCATTCACAGCCTGGACGGTTGCCACTGGGGCTTGGACCAAGGACCTTTACCCTGAGGATAAACGCGGGCAATTTGCAGGATATTTTGTGTTATTTAATGTCGCTTTCACCATGATACCCGGGTCGTTATTAGGAGGCTGGCTTTCTGCAACGTATGGTATGTCGATCATTATCGATGGGCAAACCGGTACGGTTCCACCTCCATTGATCTTTCAGGTGGCAGCCGGATTGGTTCTATTTACCCTCATTCCATTGGCGTTAATGAAAAGGCGAATGAAAGCAGCCGAAGCCAAGAAAAGTGAAATCGCAAGCTAATCCACCAACCATTTAAGGGAAATCCATGCCAGCCGCACCAGAATTCCTGTTACGTAAACTCTATGTTCCGGGCAGCCTCAAGAGCCTACCGGACGGATTCTCCATCATTCTCAACGATACACTTGTACCGGTTACGGTTTTTGGAATGAGCATCAGTGCGGATGATGTGCCCATTGCCTCACAGGACCTTTATTTAAGCTTAAGTGGTCAACCGGAGATCAATGCATCAATAATTTCGGAGCAAAATCCGCTCCAATTAGCATTAAATATTCCCTTGGTTATCCGTGCAATTGCGAAGACTACAAAACCCCTCAAATTAATAATTGAAGCTAATTCGAAGGAAATTGGTGCGTTACGCTTCTCCTTGGATTTCAGACCGCATGGGTTGCAGCTATCCAAACCTATAAAGAAAATCATGGATCTTGGGAGGGAAGCAGTAAAGAGATTTCGGGTTATAAATGATCCTCACCATCCCATTTATCATTTCACACCACCTGCCAATTGGATGAACGATCCCAACGGACTTGTTTTCTGGCAAGGTCAGAACCACCTTTTTTACCAATTCAATCCAAACGAACCGGTGTGGGGGAATATCCATTGGGGTCATACCGTATCACCTGACCTGGTCCATTGGAAACGATTACCGGTTGCGATGAAGCCAAACAAAAACCAGCCAGATCAAGACGGCTGCTGGACTGGATCGGCATTTAAAGAGGAAAACACACTTCGGTTTTTCTACACCGGAGTATTCCCCGAAACCGTCTGTATGGCTGAAGCCGGGAAAAACTTGAAAACCTTAGTCAAGTATCAACACAATCCGGTCATTTCTGAACCGCCGCCTGGTTTACAGCTGGATGGTTTCCGTGATCCCGTGGTTTGGCGGGAAACTGATGGCTATTACATGACGGTCGGCAGTGGTATTTCTGGAAAGGGAGGGGCTGTCCTGTTATTTCGGTCGGTGGACCTAACGAAGTGGGAATACCTCCACCCCATATTAGCAGGAGATGGCAGCCAGACAACTCCACTGTTTACGGGTTCAATTTGGGAATGCCCGCAGTTGATCAAGTTTGGTTCAAAATATTTATTAATTGTCTCTGTGTATCATGCATCAAAATTGATGTACGCGATTGGTTTTCTTGGTGAATACCGCGATCAAAAATTCTTCCCGGTTTCAACGCAAAAGTTGGATCATGGCGATGGGGTGTTCTATGCTCCCCAATCGGTCATCGATCATAAAGGAAGACAAGTGCTTATGGGATGGGTGATGGAAGAAAGGGAAGAAGCAGCTTGTCAAAAAGCAGGCTGGGCAGGGGCATTATCACTCCCCCGAGTTCTTACGGTAGATGAAAGCGGACGGCTATTGATTGATCCAATCCCGGAAATGGAACAGCTACATAAAGGTACGAAGATCCATACTTCCGGCATCTTGGCAGCATCGCTATCGCCAATCCTCGGATCGACGCCCATTTGCAACCATGAAATCGATATTGACTTATACCCTGGGAAAAATTCACTGTCCGGGATCCGGTTATCCGCTGAGGAGAAGGCGCTTGAATTTGTTGAGATCGCCTATGACCAAAACCGCCAGATCCTGATTGTGGATACTCACTATGACCCATCAGAGACCATTCTGCGCGATGGAACAAAAGAGGCGGCTGTACAAGTCCGTCTGGGGGAAAAACTTCAACTTAAGGTCTATGTTGATGGATCGGTGATTGAAATTTACGCACAGCGGAAAACGGTTATCACAACCCGTTTTTATCCTGATTATGCGAAGAAATTATTGGCTTTCGGTTTTTCAAAAATAGATACTTCGAAATATGAAATTGCGATGTGGGCAATGCAGACTTGTTTCTAAATCATTAATGGTTCTACATTAATCACAACAAAAAAGTTTGCACATGCTAGAATACAAGTATGACTAACTCAATTCCAGGATTATTAGCTTTCATGGGCTCCGGGGAGACCACTCCAAACGGGGGTTTGGTATTTGAAGCTGCGGCAAAAACATTACCGCCTTCTCCGCGAATTGGGATCCTTGAAACCCCTGCCGGGTTTGAGTTAAATTCCACAATGGTGGCAAAACGCATTGCCGATTATATCAACATCCGTCTGCAGAATTATTCCCCTCAGATCGATGTGATCGCTGCCCGTAAGAAGGATACGCCATACGCCACCAACTCGCCTGAAAATGTTCGCTCGGTAATGGCATGCGATATGGTGTTCCTTGGACCGGGAAGCCCAACGTATGCTGTCCGGCAGTTAAAAGACAGCCTGGTCTGGGATGCGGTGCGTTACCGATTTCGGCAAGGGGCGGCTTTAGTACTCGCCAGTGCGGCTTGCATTGCGATGGGGAAATACGCTTTACCGGTCTATGAGATCTTTAAAGCGGGGGAAGACCCGCATTGGAAACCGGGCTTGGATCTGTTAGGTGAATTTGGTTTGCCTTGTGTGATCATCCCGCATTGGAATAATGCTGAAGGTGGAAAAGAATTGGATACCAGCCGCTGCTTTATTGGACAAGAACGGTTTATCCCATTAGCTGCCCAATTATCTCAGGATGTTCCGATCATCGGGATATGCGAACACACCGGATTACTGGTTAGTTTAAAAGACCAATCATGTTCTGTTGTGGGCAAAGAAAGCATTACTGTGATCCAACGGGGTGTTGAAAAAGTATTCAAAAGCGGGACTCAATTCGACTTATCAGAAATCGGTAATTATCAACCGATATCTTCACCAGAATATGAGATCGATCCAGAAATATTTTTACATAAAGCCAAGATCCAGGATACAAAAACCGAAAAACGGAAACCGGGGGTTGAAGTAATTGCTCTTTTAAAGAAAAGAGATCTGGCCAGAGAGAAAAAGGAGTGGATCGAAGCAGATATGATCCGCAAACAAATATCACAACTTGGCTGGCAAATTGTCGATACGCCTGAAGGTTCGCGTCTTGAGCCAATATAAGCCAAGCGTATCATAGTCAGAAACAGGTTTTATGTTAAAATCAGCAACGTGACAGATTCCATCCGTTTAGTTTTTATGGGTTCTCCGGATTTTGCTTTACCGATCCTAGAGGTATTGGCAAAACAGTATAACGTAGTGGGGGTAATTACTCAACCGGACCGCCCAGCCGGGCGTGGGCGGATTATGACACCCCCCCCGGTAAAATTACTCGCCGATCAATTAGGGATTTCGACCATCCAACCTGAAAAGATACGGCTGCCTGAACCAATGGCAATTGTACAAACCTGGGCACCCAACCTCATTGTTGTGGCTGCTTTTGGACAGATATTACGCCAGGCTGTACTAGACCTGCCGGAATACGGCTGTATTAATGTGCATGCCTCCCTTTTGCCGCGTTGGCGCGGAGCGGCGCCCATCCAGGCTGCTATCGCCGCCGGTGATGCGCAGACGGGGGTGACTATCATGAAAATGGATGCCGGAGTGGACACTGGAGCCATGTTATCCCAGCGAGCCTTACCGATTGATGATACAGATAATGCCGAAACCCTTTCCACACGGTTAGCGAAAATAGGAGCGGATTTACTCAAAGAAACCCTTCCCGGGTACCTTGATGGTTCCATCCAACCTCATCCGCAGCCTGAAGAGGGCATGACGTATGCGCGCATGTTGGATAAAAAAGACGGGTATTTAGATTTCAAAAGTTCTGCCGTATCGCTCGAACGGCTTGTGCGGGCTAACTATCCCTGGCCGGGAACTCAGTTCTTCCTGAACGGTGAGCCTTACAAAGTCATCGGAGCAGGAGTTGTTCCAGAAACCGCTCTACAACCCGGAGTATTGGGTTCTGATCGAGGATGGCCGGTGATCGGATGCAGCCAAGGCGGATTAATGCTAAAGACAATCCAGCCGGCTGGGAAGAAACCAATGCCGGGTGATGTTTTTTTGCGGGGAACACATGCTTGGAAGGGTTTAACCGTGGATATCCAGGAACCGCTCGCATGACAACCTCCGCTGAACAACTCCGTTTTCTCGTTTTTGGGGCCGGCGCTATTGGGAC
>DATMYN010000400.1:0-6155 GCA_035560875.1 Longilinea sp.
ACCAAAAGCTCTGAAAAATTTACTGAGGTGGATGTATCCCCGGCAGCCCGTGCATACACCCCAACCAATCCGATGGGAAAAACCGAATCCTGAAAGGTGAACTGGTAAACATCATCGATAAAGAACCGGAAGGTTGACCCGGCCACCCACACTCCGATGCGTAGGGGTATGGAAGCCCCCGGGCGTATTTGGGCACTGGGGCTCCAATCATGCAGCAGTACCACTTCGCCGTTGCGTACCCTTTCTGCCTTAACCTCACCGTTGCAGTTGACCAATAAACGGTAGAAATCATATAAGGAGGTTGCCCGTATGATCACTCCAAAGGCATCCCCCGCCCGGCAAAGGTTGGGACTGGCGGTGATCTCAAGGTAAAAATTGGACAGGGTGGGCTCACTGCGTAAACTGGAAATGGAGTTTTGAGCTACGTTGATAGCCAGGTTAATGGTGTTATTACCGATTGCCGATACACCTGAGGCGGTCCGTCCCAAGGTCCAATTTTCATCATCCTCAAAATTATCGCTGAAGATCAAATCCCCTACACCGGGGCGCTGATCGGGTGTTGGCAGGATGTTTCGGGTAGGTGCGGGTGTAAATGTGGGTGTAGGAGGAAACCACACGATCGTGGTGGTTACTGTGGCTGTGCGGGTGGGGGTGGCAGTCGGCGCGTTATCAACCGGCTGCAGCGGTAAACAGGCGCTTACCAGGAACACACCGGCAATGAGTACGGTACTGATGATTACTCGCAGGGACATCATTAATGATTATACCTAGAATGAAGGAGAGAAATTATTTAGGGATTGTAAACTTTTTTGGGATAGGTCAGATATTAAAGCCAACGAACAGGATCTGTGATGAATGATCACCACGGATGAACCACTCGGGAAAATATTGATAAGCCATAAAAGCGAGAACACCAGCCAAGATCAAAATCACGATCAACCAGGAGAGGACTGACATCCAGCGCTCTTTGGCCGGGTTATGGGATACCGTTCTTGCGGCGGATGAAGGCATGGCGGTATTTTGTGTGACTGGTGCTTTTGAGTGTGAAGGTACTGAACCTTCACCCGGTTGGCTTGAGCTTATGGGTGCAGGTTCGGGTAAAGGCTCCGGTTCGATCACCGTGGATTGTGTCTCTTCCACCTGCATGGTCATATCCCGGGTCTGTTCGGAGTGATTTATTTCCGGCAGCGGATTATAGGGTTCGCTTAATTGTTGTTCCAGACCGAAGGGATTTTTTGGTTCAAGCGCCAGCAGCCGTTCAAGGCAGTACCGGCGTTGTTCCGGCTCGGCAGCCAGGCGCGCCATCCATTCCCAGGCTAAACCGCTGTTGGGATCCAAATGCAAGGCCTGGCGCAGCAAATTACGCGCCGTCACCTTGTCGCCGTGTTCAGCGGCTTGCTGCGCTTGCCAAATGAGGATCAATGTATCTTCCACAATAAGATTCCCTTGGGATAGATTATAGCTTTTTTGGCGGTTCTTCGGGAAGAATTGGTTTGTGATCGGTCAGATTGTAATAGAGGAGTTTAACCGAACCTTTAATGATTTGTATTGCTGTAATCGAACAGGTATCTACGAACAGGCCGTGATATTTTTTCAACGGCATATCCAAATAATATGCAGTCGCTAACGAGATCATGGCGCCGTGAGAGAAACAAGCGATAACGCTGTCCTCATCAGCGGTTTCGAGCAGCGAATCTAGCGTAGCCGTGACGCGCGCCTGGGCGGCAGGGGCGGATTCCCCATTCGGGAAGCTGTACTGTTCGGGATCATCCAGGATATCTTTCCAGGCAGGTAATTTCCGTAATTCTGTAAATTCCTTGCCTTCCCAATCACCATAATCCAGTTCGATCAACCCCAGATGGGAGTTGATCTGCAAATTACGGGATTTTGCCAGCGCTTGGGCGGTTTCTAAAGCCCTGGTCAATGGGCTGCTGTAAATGGCGTGGATGGGGATCTCCGACAGCAGGTTTACCAAACTATCGGCTTGGGCGAGGCCTTTTTCGTTCAAGTGAACGTTAGGCAGGCGGCCGGGAAGACGTTTACCGGTATAGTCGTTATCGGCGTGACGGATCAGCAGGAGGGTTGTCATGGTCCTCTTCCGCAGGCGGTTTTGGTTGTAAACCTGCTTTTTGGGCGGCTCTCCAGGCGGATAAACGCGCCGCGATCTCTTTTTCATAACCTTCATTGGAAGGTTCGTAGAATTGGGTGCCCAATAATTCGGTCGGAAGGTACTGCTGGGGCACAAAATGGCCAGGGAAGGCATGCGGGTATTGGTAGCCTTGACCATGCCCAAAGCCTTTGCTGTCACGGCTGGCATCCATCAAATGGATGGGTACCTGTCCCATACCTTCTTGTTCCATTAATTCTCGGACTTTATAAAAGGCACCCACCGAATTGGATTTCGGAGCCGTTGCCAGGTAGAGGGCAGCCATACTGATCGGGTAAACGCCCTCGGGCATACCGATATATTCGAAGGCGTAGGCCGCAGAAACGGCCACCTGCATGGCGTGCGGGTCTGCCAAACCAATGTCTTCTCCGGCCAGTACGATCATGCGCCGTAAGATATAGCGCGGGTCTTCCCCTGCCGCCAGCATTTTGGTCAACCAGTACAGGGTGGCGTCGGGGTCCGAGCCGCGCATGGATTTAATAAAGGCTGAGATGGTATCGTAATGGGCATCACCCATTCGGTCATACAGCACCGCCCGTTTTTGGATCGATTCCTGGGCAACATCCAGCGTCAGGTGGATCATTCCATCCGCCCCGGGGGTTGTAGATTCGACCGCTAATTCAAGGGCATTCAACAGGTTGCGCGCATCTCCATTGGAGAGATGCAGCAGGTGCTGGCGGGCTTCTGGGTCAACGTTTACCTTGCGCAGCCCATATCCGCGCTCGGGGTCAGACAGCGCCCGGTCAAAAAGCGCCGAAAGCTGTTCTTCGGTCAAGGATTGCAGCAAGAACACCCGCGACCGGGATACCAGAGCCGGGATGACATCAAAATAGGGATTCTCGGTGGTTGCCCCGATCAAAGTCACCATGCCGGATTCCACCTGTGGTAGAAGTGCATCTTGTTGGGCCTTGTTCCAGCGGTGGACTTCATCGATGAACAAGATGGTACGGGTGCGGTACAGCTTGCGCCGTTCTTCCGCTTCCGCGATCACACGGCGCAGTTCGGCAACCCCAGCCAATACGGCGGAGATGCTCTCGAAATGGGCTTGTGTATATTGGGCGATCAACCTTGCCAGGGTGGTTTTACCCGTCCCCGGAGGGCCGGTGAGAATGATGGAGGAAAACAAGCGGTCGGCTTGAATGGCACGCCGTAAGAGTGTGCCTTCCCCGATGATATGCTCCTGCCCGACGAATTCTTCCAACGTTTGCGGGCGCATGCGGGCTGCCAGGGGGGCATCCTTTTCCAATGATTCCTTCATGGAGTGGGTGAATAAGTCCATAGGATATTTATTCTAGCATAGGTTGGGCGCAGAAACCAACGAGATTATTAGGAAAAAAGCATAAAAAACCGATTAATTAAAAACCGTGTCAACGTTCTGTCAACGCTTAAGTTGTATAAAAAGGTACATGGTTTTCAAACATTCTTTATCCGGCAGCAGGGAACCGGATGAAAAAGGCCGATCGTGTAGGGGGCCCCAACACGAGCGGCCTTTTGCGTTAACCGTCTCTAGTGTAATTATTCCGATTTTGTTATTTACCCATATGCGCCACGGTCACGCCATCGCCGCCTTCTTGTTCTAGCCCTTGTTCAAAGCGGTCTACATGCGGAGATTTCTGCAGCGCTTCGCGGATAACCTGGCGCAGACGGCCGGTACCTTTACCGTGGATGATACGCACAAACGGCATGCCGGCCAAGAATGCCGACTCCAAATAGCGGTCGAGGGCTTCCAAGGCATCCTCGGCGCGCTGTCCGCGCAGGTCTAATTCCATACCCGGTGAAGCGTGGAAGATGGGTGCGCGTGCAACAGCCGCTGTCTCAACCGGTTCTTCAACAGGTTCACCCGAAGGCCGCTCGATATCGGAAAGGCGCGAGCGGATGCGCATGGCGCCGACCTGTACTTCGGCTTCATTCTCACCCAGTACCGTGATCGTGCCAAAGGTATCCAGGGTGCGCAGATGCACCCGGTCACCCAGGCGCAAGGCGCGCTGTTTTTGTTTTGGTACTGAAACCCGCCGGCGTTCCACAGGCGCCTGTACCGTTTCTTCCACCTGCTCCACCTTTTCCTCAACCGCTTTCAAGGTTTCAAGCGGTTGGCGGGCGCGGGTTAATTGGCGGCGGATATCATCCAACTCGGTCCGAATGCTTTCGGTCTCTTTTTCCGCTTCTTCGCGTGCTTTTTCCAACAAAGTCCGCCGCTCGTCTTCCACCTTTTCCAGACGGGTATGCAGTTCGGAGCGCAATGCTTCGGCATCGCGCTGCGCTTGTTCGGCCGCATCGCGGGCTTTACGGGTCAGGTCGCGCTGGCGGTGGATCTCATCCAGCAGGTCTTCGGCGCGCAGATCATTCGGGTCGAGCATTGTGCGGGCGGCTTGGATGATGGGGAAGGATAACCCCAACCGTTCAGCGATCGATAATGCATTGGAGCGTCCCGGAAGCCCGATTGTCAGGTGGTAGGTGGGGCGCAGCGTGGATAGGTCGAACTCCATACTAGCGTTCACCACCCCGGAGGTGGAGTGGGCGTAGGTTTTCAACTCCGGGTAGTGGGTGGCAATGAAAGAGGTGATGCCGCGGCCGACCAGATCCGAGAGGATGGCACGCGCCAGGGCAGACCCTTCCTGCGGGTCGGTTCCGGCTCCTAATTCATCCAGCAGAACCAGGGAATTGCGGTCAGCCAGGCGCAGGATGCGTACGATATTGGTGATATGCCCCGAAAAAGTGGACAGCGATTGTTCGATGGACTGTTCATCACCAATATCGGCAAATACGTTTTGGAAAATGCTTAACGCTGAACCCGATTGCGCAGGGATATGCAGCCCGGATTGCGACATGAGCACAAATAAACCGACGGTTTTAAGCGTTACGGTCTTACCGCCGGTATTTGGTCCGGTGATAACCAGGGTATAGGTTTGTTCATCCAGATCGATGTCGATCGGTACGACTGTATTAGGGTCCAGCAGGGGGTGGCGGGCATGATACAGCCGCACCAGGCTGCCCGGATGAAGGCTGCCCGGATGAAGGCTGCCCTTTTCCATTTTTCGGTATGGTTCGATCACAGGTTCGGCGGCATGCAGGTCTTCGGCGTACTTGGCGCACATCAACGCCAGGTCGATCTCGGCCAAGGCTTCCAGCATGGCTTCCAATTCGGGGGCTTTATCCCCGATCTCGGCAGCCAATACAGCTAAAATCCGCCGGACCTCATCCCGTTCCTGTAATTCAAGCTCATGCCATTCGTTGTTCATTTCAACGATGGCCAGCGGTTCTACAAATAGGGTGGCCCCACTGGAGGATTGGTCGTGGATGATGGAGCGTACTTTACCTTTAAAATCCGCCCGCAGCGGGATCACATAGCGTCCATTGCGCTGGGTGATCAGCGCTTCTTGCAGCATGGGCTGGGTCTTGGGGTCGTTGACCAAGCGTTCCAGCTTGCTTAGCAAACGTTCGTGGGCAATTCTTACCTGAACACGCAGCTTGCCTAACTTTTCACTGGCGCAGTCCATTACCTCAGCCCGTTCGGAAATGCAGCGCGAGATGGACTCGATGATCCCGGATGGAGGGGGAAGGGGGAAAGCGATTTGCGCCAAATACGGATATTCAGCCGCATGGCGTTCCAATACCCGCGCCAGTTCGCGTGCTCCCATCAAGGTGGATTTTACAGTTAAGAGTTCATTCGGTTCCAAAATACCGCCGCGCCGGGCCAGTTCGATCATGGCACGGATATCATAAGCGCCGCCAACGGAGGCATCCAGGTTGGTGGAAAGCAAACGGCGGGCTTCCGAGGTGCGTGCCAGGCGTGCTTTCACTTCTTCCATTGATGTGGAAGGCAGCAGGTTGCGCGCCTTTTCGGCGGAAGCGCTGAAGGCTGCATACCCAGCCAAGCGCTCTAGAACCTTGGAAAATTCGAGCATTTGTAAGGTTTTTTCGTCCATCGGGGCAAAGTGTACCATAAGAAATTAAGATTTCAGATTTATGATTGATGATTTGCATGTTT
>DATMYN010000401.1:0-4500 GCA_035560875.1 Longilinea sp.
CAATATTACGGAAATATATTCCTTTAAAGAAAGAATGAATTCCCATCCTTCATCGCCATGGCAAGATTGGCGCCAGTTCCTCCGCTTTGGCGAAGAACTTCTGGAAAAACAAACCGCGCTCGAACAATCCCATTTTATTGAATCGTTCCTTCACAAATTACTGGCTGGGCAGTTCCGGGTATGGTTGGCAGAACCTTTTTATCCGTTACCCGGTGAACCCCCCGTTGAAACCATCCCCTCTTCCGCTTGTGAGCGTATTGTCTTGCAAGCCCTGGAAACGGGGAATTTATGTACCGAACCTATTGAGGCTTGGAATGATCCAAGTTTGGTTATCACCCACGCCGTAATCCCATTAAAAACCCTGGACAATTTATTGGGTGTTATCGAATGGACCCCAAAGCCAGACACCCATATCGACAGAACAACCCAAAATTGCCTTGAGGGGATTGCCGCCCACGCCGCTGTCTCCATGCAAATTACTCGGCAGATCGTAATCAAGAATTGGCGCTCTGAACAACTCAACGTGGTGGGGAATGTCAGTTCCCAAATTGCTTCTGTGTTGGATTTTGATGAGTTATGCCAACGCGTGACCCATTTAGTCCGTGATACGTTTAAATACTACTATGTCGCCATTTTTTCGCTGGAGAGTGACGATTCGCACCTACACCTGAGGGCAAGCAGTCACACCAAAGGTACCCATCCCAAAGTGCGTTTGGATGTACCACTTGGGCGCGGCATGATCGGTCATGCAGCTCAAACTGCCTCTGAATTGGTGGCTGCCGATGTAAGCCAGCAACCCATTTATCGCAGCTTAGATGGTTTACCTGAAACTCGTTCAGAAGCGGCCATCCCCCTAAAAATTGAAAACCGGGTATTGGGGATCCTGGATGTTCAAAGCGATCAATATGATGATTTTAAAGAAGCGGACCTAATTCCCCTACGCGTGATGGCTGACAACATCGCCGTGGCAATGGAAAATGCACGTCTTTATCAAAAATTACAGACTCACGTCGATCAAATTACAACGGTCCTGGAAGTCAGCCATTTACTTAATTCGATCTTGGATCCAGATCAATTGCTGAATAAGGTCGTGGAGATCATCCAATCACGTTTTGGGTATCCATACGTCCATCTTTTCACCGTTCATCATTTCCGTCAAAAGATCATTTTCCGGGCTGGCAGCGGGGCACCGATCAATATCGATGACAAGGAGGGGATCACCTACGACCTGGATTCCCCGCTGGGTATCATCCCCTGGGTAGCGCGCACAGGTAAGGTCCGTCTGGTCGATGATGTGCGTAAGGAACCGTTGTACCGGCAGGCACGCCATTTCAATATCCAAACCCGGTCTGAACTGACAATACCGTTGTCCTTTGGTGATGACGTTTTAGGTGTTTTGGATATTCAAAGCAGTAAAGTAAATGCCTTCCATAAGAGCGATGAGACCTTACTTCAAGCGCTTAGTGCCAGTATTGCGGTTACCATTCGGAATGCCAACTTGTACAGTAGCGAACTTTGGCGCAGAAAGGTCGCGGAGAGTTTCCGTGACGTTGCCGGTTTACTGACTGCCAACCTAGATCTTGATGATCTGTTCAGCGCCATCTTGCTTGAATTGGATAAGAATTTACCATGCGATGCTGCCGCCATCTGGCTGCTTGACGAACCATGCCTGCCGGAAGAGACCAATCAAAAACCATTGAAATTGGCGGCAGTTCGCAATATCTCTCCGCATGCATTGGATGAGATTTCCGTGAGTTCAAAGGATATTCATGAGTGGCTGCTGGGGGCTTTGTGTAAACCCGCTCCAACGATCCGCAAACCTGAAAATCCATATGGTCCATTAGGTGTAGCCTTAGGTTTTCCGCAAGATTATTCCTCGATAGCCGCGCCATTAAAATCTGGCGATAAAGTGTTGGGTTTAATAACGATGGCTCATCATTCAGCCAACCGGTATGGGTCTGAAGCCAGCGCTATCCTAACAACATTTGCCAGTTATGCCGCTGTGGCTATTCAAAATGCCCGCAATTATGCCAATGCTCAAGAACAGGCATGGACGGCAACAGTATTACTCCAGGTATCCGAATCCATCCAAGAGATCACTTCATTATCCGATCTTTTGGCTACAGTTGCCCGATTAACCCCACTCTTGGTCGGTGTGGAACGGTGTGCTCTCTTTACCTACGACACTCAACATATGGAATTTGTTGTCGAGGCAACTTTCGGTCTCTCGATCCCGGAAAATGACCGCCGAATATCAATCAAATCGTCCCAAACATTACTGCGCTTGATCAGCGAGAAAACCCCTCAATTTATCCTCAAGAAGGAAGATGGGTTGGGATTGTTCATTGATAATTCCGATGGCGAGGATGACACGGCAGTGATCTTGCCCTTGACTGCCCATAAAGAGATATTAGGCGCCTGTATCGTTACCCATAAAGCCGAAAGATCGCTGGCCTATCGGACGATCTTTGATTCGCATACTTTATCGATCCTGCAAGGGATCACCCATCAAACCGCCATTGCCATGGAAAATATCCGTCTGGTGGAAGCCCAACAAGCCGAGGCATATGTAACGGCTGTACTGCTTCAAGTAGCCGAGGCGGTTGTCCGCCAGAATGATCTGGCAGAAATTTTCAATACTGTTTTGCATTTGCTGTCGATCTTGGTCGGTACAGAATCGGCAGTCCTCTATCTTTGGGATGAGACCAAACAATCCTTCCACCTTGCACAATCCATCACACCGGTCAGAAAAACCGAAGAAGATACCCTTGACCAGGAATATCCATTAACCGGTGCTCCGTTGCTGAAAATGGTTTTAGACCAGGATGACGCCATTATATTGCCGATTTCAGTCGGCCAAAATGATCCCAACGGTTGGCCGGGTTTGCAAGCAGAAAAATTACCCAACGAGATTACCGGAAATGCATTTTTGATCGGTTACCCGCTCTTTGTTAAAAATGAACGGTATGGGGTCCTATTAACCCGCGAGATCGACCTTCCTTTGGAAAGTCAACCTCATCGTATCGAAATCCTGCATGGGATCACGCAGCAAATGGCGGTTGCCATCCAAAACGAACGTCTGCAAAAACAAATGTTGATCCAGGAAGTGTTGGAACGCGAAGTGGAAGTAGCCCGTTCGATCCAACGCACCTTCCTGCCATCCACCCTGCCGAAAGCCCCCGGATGGGAACTGGATATTCGTTGGACACCTGCCAGACAGGTGGGAGGTGATTTCTATGATGTTTTCCGCCTGCCAAGAAACCGGATCGGGTTGGTAATTGCCGATGTATCGGATAAGGGAGTGCCGGCTGCGCTGTATATGACAGTGGCTCGGACGTTGATCCACGCTTTTGCCCAAAATAGTGATTCACCCAAACGCGTTCTGGATCGGGTCAACCAATTATTGGTCAAAGACACGCCTAACGGCCTTTTCGTCACGGCGGTATATGCCATTTTAGATACACAGACCGGGTTATTAACCTATACCAATGCCGGGCATAATTTACCACTGCTCATCAGACCGGCCGCTAAGGAAGTGATTTCATTGCACAAAGGTGGAATTGCTCTTGGTGTGGTCCCATCGGCGGATCTGCTAGACCATGTTTTCCAGATGGAACATGGCGATTCATTATTCCTGTATACGGATGGTGTCACTGAAACCTTCTCTCCGGATGGAGAGAATTTCGGAGAGGAAAGATTAACGAAGGCGCTCTTGAACGTAAAGGGAAAGAATATCTGCCAGATCATGGAATTGGTCGAAACGAAAGTGGCCGATTTCCGGCGGGGTGGTGTGTTAACCGATGACCTCACATTATTAGCAGTGCAAAGGTTACACCAATGATCCCTCCTTTTCAACCGATCGCCATCATCTGGGATCTGGATGGAACCCTGGCGGATACGGCCGAAGCGCATTTTAATACCTGGAAAGAGACTCTAGCCGAAGAGGGTATTGTTTTTGAGCGGGATGATTTTTATAAAACGTTTGGTCAAAATAATTTTGCAACGATAAGGTCGATCATTGGTCATGAACCCGATCCCGATTTCGTAAAGAGGATCGGAGGCCGGAAAGAAGAGCGGTTCCGTGAGCTTGTCGATGAGTACGTAAAGTTATTACCGGGAGCCAGAGATTGCCTTCAACGCTTCAATGATCTGGGGTTTTTACAAGCCATAGGTTCCTCGGCGCCCATGATCAACATCCAAAAGATCTGTGAGAGTACCCGCATACAGTCCTTTTTTGCGGTGATCGTTGCCGGCGATAGCTTACCCCCCAAACCGGACCCGATGATTTTTTTTCAGACTGCCCAACAGATGGGTAAAAACCCTTCGGATTGCTTGGTGATCGAGGACAGCCGGGTAGGAATTCAAGCAGCAAAAGCAGCCGGAATGCATTGTTTAGCCGTCGCCACAACAAACCCCGTTTCCCATTTGCAAGCAGCGGATATCATCATCCCTGCCCTAACGAACCTGGATGAACCAATTATTCAAAAAATAATAAATGGG
>DATMYN010000402.1:0-6206 GCA_035560875.1 Longilinea sp.
GCCATGGCAAGGTGAACGCGTTTGGGAAAGCGAAGAATTGGAAATGAAACTTATTGCGACCTGCTCGCACCTTGGCCAGGTTACTTTTAGGATCATTTTGCGTGCCTGTTTCGGTTCAGAAGAAGAGTGGCTGGTTCAGGCGGGGATAGTTACTGAGTTAGGGCAGCTTGAACAGATCGCAAAAGAAGCAAATGAGTTCATGCAAACGAAAAGTGGATGATATGTCGAATATTTGGCGATCGTCTCTCATCCAGCCTAAGTAGCCCGCGTGTGTAAATCGAGATTCCATTTAATTGTTTACGGTTAGAAGGTCTTAGGATATTTATACGTCCGCTTGACTCCCTTATTTAGTGTAATTATTATCAATGCATGAATACGAAACCAAAAGAATTGTCCCCCGAGCAGCGGGATGAGCTGCTGAAAACGTTAAAGACCCGTTTTGAGAAACATTCAACCCGCCATTCCGGTCTTGAATGGGCTAAAATACAAGCCAAATTGGTAGCGACCCCGGATAAACTATGGTCGCTGAGTGAGATGGAACGCACCGGCGGTGAGCCGGATGTGGTCGGGAAGGATGACAAAACGGGTGAATACCTTTTCTATGATTGTTCAGCCGAAACCCCAACCGGGCGGAGGAACCTGTGCTACGATCGGAAAGCCCTGGACGGCCGCAAGGAATTCAAGCCCGAGAACAGCGCCGTGGATTTGGCGGCCGGCATGGGGATCGAGCTGTTGACCGAGGAGCAGTACCGCGGTCTGCAGAAGCTGGGCGAATTCGACCTTAAGACTTCGAGTTGGGTGGTCACCCCGCCCGAGATCCGAAAACTAGGCGGGGCGCTCTTTATGGACCGGCGCTATGACCACGTGTTCACCTATCACAACGGGGCATCCTCGTATTACGGCGTGAGGGGCTTCCGCGGCGTCCTGCGGGTCTAGGACTTTCGCATGGGTCAAACCCAACAGAGGAGTAAAAAATGGACAATCTAAATCCCAAAGTGGATGTGTATATTAGTAGATCCAAAAAGTGGTCGCAAGAGTTGGCAAAATTACGGGAGATCATCCTTGACTGCCAATTGACCGAAGAGGTGAAGTGGGGTGTGCCTTGCTACACCTATCAGAACAGCAATATCGTCCTGATCCATGAATTCAAAGAATACTGCGCCATCCTGTTTTTCAAGGGGGCGTTGTTAAAGGATACTTATGGTCTGCTGATCCAGCAGACCGAGAATGTGCAGGCGGGGCGCCAGATACGGTTCACGAAGGTGGACGAGGTCGTTAAGGGTGAATCTGTCTTGAAAGCCTATATCAATGAGGCTATCGAAGTGGAAAAATCCGGCGCGAAGGTAATTTTGAAGAAAGCCACCGAATACGGCGTTGCGGAGGAATTTCAGAGTAAATTAGATGAAGACCCCGCCCTGAAAGCTGCCTTTGATGCGTTGACCCCCGGGCGGCAGCGCGCTTACCTGCTGTTCTTTTCCGCACCCAAACAATCCGCAACGCGGGCGTCGCGGGTTGAAAAATGCACGCCGCAAATCCTCAACGGCAAGGGGTTGAACGACTAGCGGGTTCGGTGCGATAATAAAGAACAATCGATCAATATTCATAGAATTTATTCAGAGGGTCATTCCATGTTCACCGATGATCATATCCTTCGACAAATTGCACAACTTGTGGCTGTGTTGAAGAAAATCGCCGGGTTCAAGAACGCTGGGAAATACCATGAAGCCTATAGGGTCATCGATCAAAGTCTCGAAGACCTCTTCAGTCTGGATGCGGGCATTATCAAGCAGCTGGATGATACCGGGCTGGCCAGTCTGCTCAAGGGCGTATACGGCATTGATCATCGAAAACTGTACTTCCTGGCCAGTCTATTAGAAGCGGAGGGGGATGTGCTGGCGGCTCAGCAGCGTGTCCCGGAAAGCCAGCAAAGCTATCAACAAGCCCTGGATCTTCTGTACCAATATTCTGGCGACGCGGAGGGTGATCTGCACGCGGAAATAGCTACCAAGATCGATGAGCTTGAGCAGAAAGTGACCGCCCAGAATCAAGATATGAAGAATTTAGCCTAACAACCATTTTCCACAATTTTCTCGAATGGTGAGAGAAGGTAAAATGCAAAAACCGGATTGGCTCTTGCCGAGACCCCCGTTTGAGCTAACACCTGAAAAACTGGATGCTTTTGAAGGTTTGTGGCAGTCAACCAACTGCGGGGAGTCGATCGATTACCACCTGCCGTATCCCAAGTGGCAGTTCTTGACCTACTTGTGCGAAACAAAGGAATTTGTGCTGCATGGTTCACAGCACAGCCACATCGATATCGTAGAACCCCGCCAGGCTCACGACACGCGCTCTTACAGCAACCAGCACGCCATATACGCTACCACGGATGGGATCTGGGTCATCTTTTTTGCGATCATCGACCGAAAACGCCATCCGGGGATGTCATTGTTCAACTCCTGTTTACAGATCCGCATTTCCGCTGATCAACTCAGCGATCCGCTCTATTTCTTTTCCATTTCTCAACCGGCCAAACTCCAAAAGGCGTGGCGCGAGGGTTTGGTGTACATCCTGCCGCGCCAACGGTTTGAAAGAGAAAATGCGCAGGTCATCCAAGGGGCGGAGGTCATCTTCCCGCATTGGATCAGTAAAGAAACAGCCACGCCAGTAGCCAAACTGGTGGTTGGTCCGCAAGATTTCCCTTTCCTGGAGCAGATCCACGGGCATGACGATGAGAAGTTGAACCGGCTGGAGGCGGCTGATCCAAACGGTTTCCCCTGGCAGGAGGCCTTGGAGAGCTAAGACCGCCCGATAAAATTCATACATCCAATCTCCTTACCGGTAAACGTTGAATTGCTATAATTACATACATCAATACAGGCATCGGCAGCACTCAAGGAGATGAGCATGTCCACCATTACCAACCAACCTAAAAATAAATTCCCTCTGATAGTAGCCATACGAGATCTGTTCGAGCACCGCGCCTTGTGGTTATATTTCCTTTACGATGAAGCCGCGAAAGCCGGGGCAAACCCGGAAGATTCCGCCCGGCGGGCGATCAACCGCTGCGGACTGTATCAGGGCGGCAATTTGGTAGCTAATGGCAAATCCAACAACCTGACCGCCCTGCGAAAGAACCTGTTCGGTTTCTTCGCTCAAAAAATATTTGAAATGAAGATCCTGGAAAGCACCGACCAGACGCTCAGCATCGATTTCCATTACTGCCCACTGGTCAACGCCTGGGTGAAACAGAACTGCAGCAATGCGGAAATCGAAAAGCTGTGCGATATCGCCATGTGCGGCGATAGAGGGATCGCCGAGACGTTTGGAGCGGAGTTGGACCTGCCGAAAACGATCGCCAAGGGGGATGGGGTGTGTGAACTTCGTTTTCACAAGGTGGTCACTAGAGGGCAATAGGAGGTAAAACCATGGGACAGACAACTGCCTTCGAGAGATTTGCTCCGGTGGTATTAAAGACTTATCACCGTGATAAAGAAGCCTTTTGGAAAGCAGTCATGGCTCCTTTCTTGGTAAACCAGGTTTCTTTTTTCGATTGGGTGAAAAGCATCAAGGTTGATGTCGGGCTTCTTTCGGCCTTCAAGGGATTGGATGAACAAGCCTCTGATCTGCTGAAAAAATTCAGCGCTCCGCTTGGTTTCGATGTGACGAAATGGAGCAGTAATCGTCCCCAATATTTCAAGGACGCCTACCCGGTATTTGCTTTTCTGGCAGTTTGGATGGATGAGCAAGGGTTGGATGAATTGGTCAGTCAATTTGGGGAGATCCTGCAGGCGGGGGTGTATGCGGTAGCCGGTTATGGGATTTTGGATGCCAATGTGGACAGCGAAACCCCCTCCCCAGTTGAGATCCTGACCGCCCAATCGTTGATCGCAGAATATGAGATGATCGCGCTGCGCATTTTTGGCGTATCCAAAGTAAATTTGGAGATCATGCGGCAGATGCGTAAGTTGTTTTTGGAAGCCGAGATCAAGGAAAAATCCATGCGGGGAAAAGCCAGCCCTTACCGGCTTGATGAACCCAAGGCCCTCGGTGCAAAAGGTGCGAATTCCGTCACCCCCTTCATGCTCAGTCTTGAAAAGCTTGGTAAAGCCGCACTCATCGATGATTACTGGGAGGTATTCCTGCTTTTTGGAGCCGCCATTCAAATGATCGACGACTGGGGCGATCTGGAAGATGACCTTAAGAACGGGCATTACTCCTACGTGACCTTAGGTTATGAAGGTCTCCAATTATCAAGCGACCCAAAGCAAACTGTACAACTCCTCCGAGGGGATACCGCCCGGGTGCGAAGGACCTATGACTGCAGCAAAGAGATGATCGATCGGTCAAGGCAAATCCTGACCCGGCTGGGGGATCCGTATTTGGTCAGACTGGTGGATGTAACCGAAGCCCGTCTGGAAACCTACTTTCATAAGGAATTGAAATTGGCATGATCTGCCAGCTAATACTTTGTGCGGGGGCATAAAATCCGCCATACTTCGGGCGTTATACAAACAAAGGAGCAAAATGGATAACAAAATCGTTTGGAAGATCATTGCAGTTGTTGAACTTGTCGCTGCGACCATTGTCATCGTGCTCGATCTTTTCATACCAACCTTGATCGTGCTTGGCTTGATGGTTATATCCTTGCTCATCCGCCGGGAAAATATCGCCATCATGGGATTTAAGCGTCCGCGTTCATGGCTGGTCATGATCGGTTGGGCCTTTGGGCTGGCGCTCTTTATGCAATTATTCGATATCGGTCTTGTCATGCCCATCCTCAACCGGGTGACGGGGCAAACCATCGATTACAGCGGTTTTGCAGACCTACCGGGTAATCTGGGGCAATTGTTGTTCATGCTGGCCTATTCATGGACGCTGGCAGCTGTAGGCGAAGAATTAGTGTACCGCGGCTATATCCAAAAATTATTAGGTGACCTGTTTGGCAGCGGAACTGCAGGCGTGATCCTGACCGTTGCGCTATCCAGTGTGATATTCGGTCTGGCGCATACCGAACAGGGTGTGATCGGTGTCACCGTATCGACCATCGATGCGCTCTTTTTCTGTTGGCTAAAGCGCAAGTTTAATAACAATCTATGGGCGACCATCCTGGCGCATGGCTTTGGCAATACCATTGGTCTGGTGGTCTTCTATTTCACTGGTCCGATCGTTGGGCTGTGGTAAACCTCGAAATAACACAGGGGATCCACCATGAGCAAAAAATCATATCCTGTTTTCTTCACCCTTGTAACGATTATTGTGCTTGTTACTGTACTCACATGCAGCGTTAGTCCTGCCTCTGCGGCGGGCGATTATTCTGACGTGGACAGCTATATCCGCACAGCGATGCAGGCCTATAACATCCCCGGAGCGGCGCTGGTTGTAGCTCAAGATGGGCAGGTCTTGTTCAGCCAGAGTTACGGGGATGCCGGGCACGGACAGCCAGTGACGGGCGATACGCCTTTCTATATTGGGTCGCAAAGCAAGTCGTTCACGGCTATGGCGATCATGCAGTTAGTGGAACAGGGATTACTTGATCTGAATGAACCGGTACAAACCTACCTGCCCTGGTTCCGGGTCAGTGACGAGCAGGCTTCACAGCAGATCACCATCCGCAACCTGCTGCAGCATACCAGCGGGCTTTCGGAAGAGGGCTATGTGGAGAACTTCCCGCCGAACGCCTCGCTCGAGACTATTGTGCGCGATCTTTCCCGCGCCCGGCTTACATCTCCGGTTGGCACCGAAATGCATTATTTCAACCCCGGTTACAGCACACTGGGCCTTATCATCGAAACCGTCAGTGGGCAGACCTATGGGGATTATCTGCAAGAGCATATTTTCCAACCATTGGGTATGGTGAACAGCTTTACCGACCCAACGGCCGCCCAGGCTGCCGGATTGGCGCAGGGGTATGCCCAGGTCTTTATGGCCGCTGTCCCTCTTGACCAGACCTTTTACCAGTATGACCTTCCAGCCGGTTTCATCATGTCCTCTGCCAATGACATGGCGCGCTATCTGATGGTACTGGCGAATGGCGGTGAATTGGATGGGGTACGGGTACTGCAGCCCGAAAGCGTTGAACAGCTTTTTACACCCAATACCGCCATTGGCAGCAACTACGGCTTCGGCTGGTATATCTCGGAATATTACGGGCAAACCCAGATCACCCACGGCGGCGATACGGAACGCTTCCATACCAGCGTGTTGAT
>DATMYN010000403.1:0-4416 GCA_035560875.1 Longilinea sp.
GATTTAGAGAAATCGATCAACCAGGCTAAAGAGAACCTTGATGGTTGGCAGCGGGAGCGGGCTGATTTTCAAAATTTCCGTAAGCGTGTAGAACGGGATCAAGATGTAAACATGCAGATGATCACTGCTAATGTGATCAAACGCTTCTTACCGGTTGTGGATGATTTAGATAGGGCAATGAAAAACTGCCCGACTTGTGATGACGCAGCCGCGTGGACATCGGGAATCCAATTGATTCAGCGGAAACTGCAAATGATACTGGATTCGGAAAAGGTTGTCGAGATTGTGGCCGAAGGACAAGCCTTTGATCCGCAGTTCCATGAGGCCATTTCCCATGAAGAAAATGCTGACTTTGAAAGTGGTCAGATCATTGAAGTCATTCAAAAAGGTTATATGATCGGTGATCGGGTAATCCGCCCGGCGCTGGTACGAGTCGCACGTTAGGAGGAACAAAATGTCAAAAATCATTGGTATCGATCTAGGAACAACTAACTCTGTGGTAGCTGTGATGAGCGGCGGTGAGCCGATGGTCATCACATCATCGGAAGGCGAGCGGCTTGTGCCATCCGTTGTGGCTGTCAATAAGAACCACGAACGAATTGTAGGCCGCACGGCCCGCAATCAAGCCATCGTCAACCCTGAAAATACCGTTTTTTCAATCAAACGCTTCATGGGTCGCAAATTTGATGATCCTGAAGTACAGCGCACCTTATGCCGGGTGCCTTATAAGGTAGCCAAGGCCACCAATGGGGATGTGCGGGTGGTGTTGGATGGTAAGGAATATTCTCCGCCTGAGATCTCGGCTATGATCCTGGCAAAACTCAAGGTGGATGCCGAGGCGTATCTTGGTGAAACGATCACACAAGCTGTGATCACCGTCCCAGCCTATTTCAATGATGCTCAGCGGAATGCCACCAAAGACGCCGGAAAGATCGCCGGACTAGAAGTACTGCGTATCATCAACGAACCGACCGCTTCTTCACTAGCCTATGGCTTGGATAAAAAGAAGAATGAAGTGATCGCGGTATATGACTTGGGCGGCGGTACATTCGATATCTCCATTTTGGATGTTGGTGAAGGTGTCTTCCAGGTGCGTTCCACCAGTGGTGATACCTTCTTAGGTGGGGATGATTTCGATCAACGTGTAATGGATTATTTGATCGAGGAATTCAAAAAAGCCAATAATATGGACCTGCACAGCGACCGGCAGGCGTTACAACGCCTCAAGGAAGCCGCTGAAAAAGCGAAGATCGAACTCTCTTCTACTATGCAGACTGAGATCAATCTTCCTTACCTTACAGCCGATGCCAGCGGGCCAAAACATTTAGTAGTTACCATGACCCGGGCGAAACTGGAACAACTGACCGCCGATCTGGTTCAGAAAACCCTTGACCCCATGCGCCGCGCTTTAGCAGACGCCAACCTTAAGGTTGGGGATGTCAATGAGGTCATCCTGGTGGGTGGTATGACCCGTATGCCCGCGGTCCAAGAGGCTGTGAGGCGTGAATTTGGCAAAGAACCCCATAAGGGTGTGAATCCGGATGAGGTTGTTGCCATTGGCGCTGCAATCCAAGCCGGTGTCTTGGGTGGCGAGGTAAAGAACATCCTCCTTTTGGATGTGACTCCACTGACACTGTCGGTGGAAACCTACGGTGGTGTTGCCACCCCGATCATCGAACGCAATACAACCATTCCTGCCCGCAAGAGCCAGATCTTCTCAACGGCATCTGACGGACAGACCCAGGTAGAGATCCATATTCTGCAGGGCGAACGCCCCATGGCGACCGATAACAAAACCCTGGGTAAATTCATTTTGGATGGTATTCCCCCAGCTCCGCGCGGCATCCCACAGGTTGAAGTGACCTTTGATATCGATGCCAATGGCATCCTTAAAGTAACCGCTTCCGATAAAGCCACCGGACGCAGCCAGCACATTACCATCACTGCTTCTTCCGGCTTGAATGATGCCGAAATCGAACGGATGAAGAAAGAAGCTGAGATCCATGCTGAAGATGATAAACGTCAAAAGGAATTGATCGAAGCCCGCAATCTGGCCGATAACACGGTTTACACGGCCGAGAAACTGCTCAAGGATAACGGGGATAAGATCTCCGCTGAATTAAAGAAGGAAGTCGAAGACGGCGTCGCCGCAGTCAATCAGGTCAAGAACGGTACCGATGTCGGCGAACTGAAAAAGACGACCGAAACACTTGGCGAAACCCTCCAGAAGATTGGCGCCAGTATGTACCAGCAGCCCGGTCAGGCCGGTCCTGGTCCGCAAGCTGGTGGTAGTGAAGGTCCGACCAATGAAGGTCCTAGCCCTGACGGCGGTTCAGCTCCTTCTGGTGATGATGTTGTTGATGGCGAATTTAAGAGTGCATAAATAAATGAGCGACCGCGACTACTACGAGATTCTCGGAGTACCGCGCACAGCCTCGGCTGATGACCTAAAGACCGCCTTCCGCAACCTTGCTCGAAAATTTCACCCAGATGTGAATAAAGAGCCAGATGCGGAAGAGCGGTTTAAGGAAATCAACGAGGCATATGCGGTATTATCAGACCCTGAAAAAAGAGCCGCCTATGATCGCTACGGCCGGGCCGGATTGGACGGTATGGGTGGTGTCCCGGACTGGAATTCCGTCGACCTAAGTGATATCCTGGAAGGCCTGTTCGGTTTCGGTGGCTTTTCGGGTGGTTCCAGCCGCAGGCGGAATGCGCCGCGCCGGGGTGCCGATATTGGTTATACAGTCTCTTTGACCTTTGATGAGATCGTCCATGGGGTTGAAAAAGAGATCGATATCAGCCGTGATGAGGTATGCGCCACTTGTAAAGGTACCGGCGCTGAGCCCGGAACAAGCCGCAAGCGCTGCGAGACCTGTGGTGGGCACGGCGAAGTTCGCCAAACCCGTCAAACCTTTTTAGGCGCCATGGTGCAGGTTACCGCTTGCCCCACCTGCGGTGGATCGGGTGAGGTCATCCCTTCTCCCTGCCATACCTGCCGCGGGCGTGGATTGGAAAAGAAAACTACCAAGAAGGTGGTTAATATCCCCGCCGGTGTGGATAATGGGACCCAGATCCGGTTAGCCGGTGAAGGTCAGCCTGGCATCAATGGCGGACCGCATGGCAACCTATACCTTGAGGTTGCGGTAAAGCCGCATAAATACCTGCGCCGAAAAGGCGATGATATCCTGTTAGATTTGAATATCAATATTTCTCAGGCCGTGCTGGGAGCCACTGTGGATGTCATTACCGTGGATGGGACAGAGAAATTAGAAATCCCTGATGGTACCCAACCCGGCAGAATCTTGCGGATCAAAGGCAAAGGGATACCGCATTTACGGGCCAACGGTCGCGGTGATCAATTGGTCATCGTTAATGTGGAAATCCCAACCCGGTTGACCCCTGAACAAGTGAAACTGTTCGAAGCTTTAGCTGTCAGTTTGGGGACGGAAGTAAAACCACGTGAACGCGGTTTTTGGGATAACCTCAAGGAGGTAATTGGTGGCTGATTCACAGGCTCATTGGTTAGAAATTTCCCTGACAGTCGATGGTGAGTTGGCGGAGGCTGTTTCTGAAGTGCTTGACCGCTTTGTCTCCAACGGGGTTGTGATCGAATCATCCGTTGAGTTTTATGATGAAGAAGATCAAGGCACTCCTACCGGACCCGTACGGGTGTATGGATATTTGGTGGTCGATCCATCCCTTGAAGAAAAACGCACTCGCCTGGAAGAAGCCTTGTGGCATTTAGGTCAAATTCAACCGCTTCCAACTCCGCAATATAAGGATATCCACGAAGAAAATTGGATGGAAGCCTGGAAGAAGAATTACAAACCGGTTCGGATCGGTAAGAAATTATTGATCTTGCCGGCCTGGATGGAGACGATCGACCCAGCCCGGATCGCAGTACGCATCGATCCGAATATGGCCTTTGGTACTGGCACTCATCCAACCACACAGCTTGTAATGGAACTGCTTGAAACTTATGTCATTCCCGACGAAGGCGTGATCGATATCGGCTGTGGCTCGGGGATCTTGAGCATTGCGGCAGTATTACTTGGCGCCGGATCGGCGGTAGCTGTCGATATAGATAGTCTTGCCATCACCGCCACGTTATCCAACGCCACTGCCAATGGGGTGGTCGAGAGAATTGAAACGGGTATCGGTTCGGTGCAGGAAGTGCTGGAAGGCAATTATTCCTTAAAACAAGCCCCGGTGGTGTTAGCCAATATACTGGCGCCGATCATCATCCGCTTGTTCGAAGGTGGATTGGCAGATTTGATCGAACCGCAAGGTGTGATCATCCTCTCAGGAATTCTGGCAGAACAAGCTGAACGGGTGGATACGGCTGCGAAGAAAGCCGGTTTGACCTATATTGAAACCCGCCAGTTGAATGACTGGGTAGGCATGGTCTACCGA
>DATMYN010000404.1:0-2745 GCA_035560875.1 Longilinea sp.
ACCCCCACGGTCAGGATGGCGCCCAGGAAGGCGCATAACGGCACCCCCATTAAGCCCAGGGTGGTGTATGGCCAGTGCATACTCATGGCAATCACGGCTCCCAACCCGGCTCCCGAAGCTACCCCGATCAGATAGGGATCAGCTAATGGGTTGCGGAACAGTCCCTGATAGGCTGCACCGCTGCCGCTAAGGGCTGCCCCGGCCAATGCCATTAGTGCGGTGCGCGGCAGGCGCAGTTCCAGCACGATCGTGGCAAAGGTAGACGATGGCCCATCATAGGCGCCGCCTGTCAGCCCGGCCCACAGCACAGCCAGCACATCGGCGGGTGGGATGAACACGCTGCCGATGGCAATGCTGAGCAGCAAGGCGGCTGCCAGAAGAGACAGGGAGATGAGGTAAGGGCGTGCTTTCATAAGTAAATCATGGGGTGTTACTGCAACGCAGTAACACCCCTGAACAACCTAATTACCGGCCAACAGACCGGGATGAAGGATCTCGACCAGGGCTTCCAGACCGTCCACCATGCGTGGGCCGGGCCGGCTGACCAGGTCATCATCAAAGCCGAAGACCTGGCTGGTCTGTACGGCGGTCAAGGCATCCCAGCCCGGGCGGGCAGCCACCTGCTCCGGGGTGACGCCGTAGACGGAATCGCCTAATAGGATGATCTGCGGGTCGATCACCAACAGCTCTTCCAGGCTGAACTGGCCGTATTCGCTGCTCATGCTGCTGGCGCCGTTGGATCCACCGGCCATGCTGATGAGTTGGTCTACGAACGTGCCGGCACCAACCGTCCAGGGTTTGGAAGGATCGGAACCATCCAACTCATAGAAGACCATCGGTATGTAATCAAGGGGACCTACGGCCGTTTGTACGGCTTGCACCCGTGTCCGCAGGCTATCCACCAGTGTATTAGCTTCGTCCTCGTGCCCGGTAAGCTGGCCGACGGTGATGAGGTTAACGAACATCCCTTCAATATCGGTGGGGTTGGAGAGGTAATACACGGTGATGCCCAACTCTTCCAACGCCGCCACCTGCTCGGGGGTGTTGATCTCGGCGGCCAGCACCAGATCGGGTTCAAGAGCAGTGATGGCTTCCAGGCTGTAGGAGCCCATGTTACCGCCGATGGTGGGCAGGTCGAGGGCTTCAACGGGGTAATCGGTGAAATCATCGCGTCCGACCACCTGGGCGCCGGCGCCGACTGCATACAGGATCTCGGTGTTGGAAGGCGCCATGGAGACGATTCTTTGCGGAACGGCGGGTAAGGTAATGGTACGGTCAAGCCCATCCGTAAATGTCAGTGCGGTTGAGGCAGTGATAGGAACCTGGGTAGCGGGTACCGGTGTGGTGACACCTGGCACGGGCACAGGTCCGCAGGCTGCCAGGATGAGGGTGAGGATCAAAGAGAGAAAGAGAATTTTTTGTTTCATACTGCATTTCCAAAGTAAATCCGGCGTGACAGGGCGGAATAAGCCCTTAACAACAACTCCCTGCCGGATAAGGGCAGGGAGGGGTGAAAAACATTACCAGAATGATCTCATCAGCCACCTCCTTGCGGCGAGGTTGTGGAATGACCTGATCGGGTGGGCGACCTGGCTTGGAGCATTGCTCCTCACAGTTGCGCGACAGCGCCGGACTTTCACCGGCTTCGCCATTGAGCCTTCCCTTCCGGGGGGTAGGCGCCCGAACAGCATATGAAGTTGTAAAGGTATTCTATACGGGGTGGGGGAATGTGTCAAGCGACTTGGTGTATATTTACTAAATAAAAATGGCGGGTTCTAAACCCGCCATTACTAAGAACGATCTATTTGATCTGTCTTATTCCTTGGGGGTTAACTCAACAGATTGGACCTTTTCCATTCCACTCTTCTTCTCATGGGAGTAATGGACTTGAAAGGTATCCCCCTCTTGGGTCAGGATATCGCCCAATTTTGAATCGACTTCGAATTTCTTGTCGTCCACAACCAGGTCGTAGCGGATACCTTGATACCCCTCCCGATTGAAGCTTTCCTGGGTGATCTTGACCGGGCCTTGGACATGCTTTACCTGGTAGATAGGGCGTTTCAACCAGATGCGTAGGACATTACAAGCAATGATGAAGATGAGTAAGCCGAATACACCCAGCAGCAATATCTCACGGATATCCCACGTAAGGTCGATATTCTGCAAAGTATCCCGGCGGATTAAGTAGATCATGCGCCCGATCAAATAGAATGATCCAAGATAGCTGCCCCATAGGATGATTTGTTCTGTAAGGACATATAGAAATGGGCGGGCGCCGGTGCGCAGCCTTTGGTGGTGGGTTAAGAGACCCAGGCGGTTGCACGCCAGATCGAATTTGGTGAACTTGAAGTACTGCATCAATCGTTCGTCGGACATAATTCCTCTTTAACTATCGGGCTATCGTTACGTTGTTCTTATAGCACATTTTTTCGAAATTTGCAATTGGATAATTTGAGAGTGTTGGTTAGGCCTGCCGAAATCAACTTACCCTCCATTCCCAAGCCGGGAAGGGAGGGAAGGGTAGGTTGGGTAATGCATTAGTCCGGAGCGATGGCGCAGTTTTGTGTACAACGGAAGAAAGATAATACGCACACGGAGTACACGGATTTATGGGATTTTTGTTGGATCCATTTGCCGCGCTCGTAATGAATTTGAATTTCGTGTCATTGCGAGGAGTAAACGGCGTGGCAATCTCAGCGGTCGTTCTAAAGAAGGAATAAACCAAAATGTAAAGCGCGCTTGACA
>DATMYN010000405.1:0-2095 GCA_035560875.1 Longilinea sp.
GTATCAATAGAACTTTAAAAGAGGTTATGTTGCAGGTTAATGACCGATTCCTGTCCTCTATTTACTTGCTTTTCTTCTTGACACTGCGCTATAATTTAGTCACTATATTCGCACCGAGAGGAGGAAGTTATGGCTAGTGTAACGTTCGATAAAGTTGTCAAGAAATTTGGAGATTTCACAGCACTAAAGGATCTTTCCATTACGATCGAGGATAAGGAATTCCTTGTTTTGGTTGGACCTTCGGGGTGTGGTAAAACAACCGCCCTGCGCTGCCTGGCCGGTCTGGAGGATGTAAGTTCCGGGCAAGTTTTAATTGCCGACCGGGTCGTCAATGAAATCCCCCCCAAGGACCGCGACATTGCCATGGTGTTCCAGTCCTATGCCTTGTATCCCCATATGACCGTGTTTGACAACATGGCCTTTGGCCTCAAACTTCGCAAAGTACCGAAGGATGAGATCAAACGACGGGTTCAGGTGGCTGCCGAGACGTTAGGTATCGAAGGGCTGCTCAAACGAAAACCACGCGAGCTTTCCGGTGGTCAACGCCAGCGTGTGGCTTTAGGCCGCGCCATCGTTCGCGAGCCAAAAGTATTCCTCTTTGATGAACCCCTCTCCAACCTGGATGCCAAGCTGCGTGTACAAACCCGATCTGAGATCAGCAAACTGCACCAGCGCTTACAGACTACCTTCATATATGTAACTCATGACCAGACGGAAGCCATGACCATGGCCACCCGCATTGCGGTTATGAATAAAGGTATCCTGCAGCAATTGGATACCCCCCAGTCCTTGTATGACAGCCCGAACAACCTGTTCGTCGCCGGTTTCATCGGTTCTCCGGCCATGAACTTCTTCCCTGCCAAGATCATCAAGGATGCCAAAGGATTAATTATCGATGCCGGAAGTTTCCAGGTGCGCATTCCTGCAGAAAAAACCGCCAAATATACCAAATTAGCGGATAAAGAAGTCATTTTCGGCATCCGCCCTGAAGGTATATTCAACCCAGCCTTTATGCCCCCGGGTATCCACGCTGAAAAAGTTACCGCGAAAGTAGATGTTACCGAGTTGATGGGTAACGAAGTACTGCTTTACATGGTCGCCGGAAAACATAATTTTGTTGCCCGTGTCGATCCACGGACTCCTTTCCGGGTGGGTGATGAAGTTGAACTCGACTTCAACATGGACAAGATCCACATTTTTGATCCCAGCCAGGATGCCGACAATCCGCCCGCCGTACGCTGATCTTAAGTAATTGCACATCCAATATCATTGGATGAAAAGAAGATAGTTCCGTATCGGAGGGGCGCACCAACGGTGCGCCCCTCCGAGGTAAATTCCCCAGGAGGTGATTAAAGATGTTCAAATTGGTCCTTCTTCGCCACGGTGAAAGTACGTGGAACAAAGAGAATCGTTTTACCGGCTGGACAGATGTCGATCTGTCGGAAAAAGGGCTGGAAGAAGCTCACCAGGCCGGAAAACTGCTTAAGCAAGCCGGTTTTGTCTTCGATGTGGCTTTCACATCAGTTCTCAAACGTGCCATCCGCACCTTATGGATTGCCTTGGATGAGCTTGACCAAATGTACATCCCGGTGATCAACACCTGGCGGTTGAATGAACGCCATTACGGCGCCTTGCAAGGCTTAAATAAGGCTGAGATGGCGGTTAAATTCGGAGAAGAACAAGTCCATATTTGGCGGCGCAGCTATGATACCCAGCCGCCTGCGTTGGAGAAAAGTGATGAACGCTGGCCCGGTCATGACCCGCGTTATAAAGGAATGGCTGAAAAGGATATTCCCCAAACGGAATGCCTTAAAGATACCGTTGAGCGCTTTTTACCCTTCTGGTTCGATACGGTAGTTCCGGCGATCAAGAGTGGTAAACATGTGATCATTGCCGCACACGGCAACAGTTTACGTTCACTGGTGAAGTACCTGGATAACATTCCTGATGAAGAAATTGTTGGTTTGAATATCCCCACCGGTGTTCCCCTGGTGTATGAATTGGATGACGATATGAAACCCATCCGCCATTATTACCTGGGTGACCAAGACGCGGTTGCCAAGGCGATGGATGCGGTCAAGAACCAAGGTAAAGC
>DATMYN010000406.1:0-3436 GCA_035560875.1 Longilinea sp.
TACCTGCGTAGGCTTGACTTTTCAACGGGTCATTCGTAGAATGGGTTAAGCGAAATAATTTGGTTGGGGAAGAGCCCATCTCGATGGCACCGAAGGGGCAAACCAGTGGATTGATCATTTACTGGCGAATCTCTCAGGTAAAAGGACCCTAACCAAAATCCCTCTGGAAAAAAGTTTACGTACCGAAGGTGCAAACCCTATGCAGGGTGAATCTCTCAGGTCAAGATAACAGAGGTAAGCAGAAAACCATTCTGCTTACCTCAAGTTATTTCTAATCTTTGCCAGGAGAAATGATAATGAACAATCCCGCCAATTTGAAATACACTATCACAGACGAATGGGTTAAAGTCGAAGGCCAGACAGCCACGATTGGTGTAAGCGACTTTGCCCAAGAGCAACTTTCCGATGTGGTTTATTTCGAAGCTGCTGCCTCTGTCGGTGATAAGATCAAGCAAGGCCAACCAGCCGCCAGCATCGAATCGGTAAAAGCAGCCGCCGAGGTAAAAGCCCCAGTGAGTGGTACGGTCATCGAAGTGAACGAAGATTTGGGTTCCTCCCCTGAAAAGATCAATTCTGACCCTTATGGTGAGGCTTGGATGCTGAAAGTTACCCTCTCCAATACAGCCGAACTATCGTCTCTGATGGACGCTAAAGCCTACGAGGAATACTGCTCCAAACGGGGGCACTAATGTTCATTCCACATACCGAAGAAGAACGCGCAGCCATGCTGCGTACTATTGGCGTCCCTACTATTGAGGACCTTTTTAAGGACGTTCCGGCAAAATACCGCTTTCCTAAGCTGAACCTTCCACCTAAGCTTTCCGAAATGGAAGCCATGGCTCAGGTTCAGGAATACGCATCCGCCAATGAATCTACCCAGGATATGGCGTGCTTCTTAGGCGCCGGGGCATATCATCATTACATCCCCGCCGTGGTTGATAGTATTCTCCGCAGAGGAGAGTTTTACACAGCCTATACTCCCTACCAACCCGAGATCTCTCAGGGTACATTACAGGCGATCTTTGAGTATCAAACCCTTATCGCTAACTTAACCGGTATGGAGATCAGTAACGCCTCCCATTACGATGGAGCCACAGCCGTTGCCGAAGCCGGTGTTATGGCTTATCACAATTTCCGGGGTAAACGCGGCAATATTGTGGTTTCTCCCGGCGTTCACCCACAATACCGGCAAGTCTTATGCACCTATTTGTGCGGCTACCATAATGCTTGCATCAAAGGGCAGGACCTACCTGCCCTAAGCACCCCATCCGATCTGATCCCCTTGATTGATGCCGATACATCCCTGGTAGTGGTTCAATATCCGGATTTCTTCGGTCGGATCTTTGACTTAACCGAACTGGCCAACGCGGTTCATGCCCAAGGCGCTTTGTTGGCAGTCTCAACCAATCCGATCGCCTTGGGTTTGTTGAAAACTCCCGGCGAATTTGGCGCCGATATTGTCACCGGCGAAGGTCAACCGCTTGGAATACCGTTATCATATGGCGGACCTTATCTCGGGTTTTTTTCCACTCGAAAACAATTCGCCCATAAGTTAGCCGGCCGGTTGGTTGGAGAAACCGTCGACAAAAACGGTGAGCGCGGCTACGTCCTTACCCTTACTGCCCGAGAACAGCATATTAAGCGCGACCGGGCTTCCTCCAATATCTGTACCAACCAAGGATTATTAGCTCTGGCAGCATCGGTCTACCTCAGTGCCTTAGGAAAACAAGGTTTACACCAGGTTGCTGAATTATGCTATCACCGGGCACATTATGCAGCCGAAAAGATCAATAAGATCAAAGGGTTTTCTGTCACGCAACCTGCTCCCTTCTTCCATGAATTCATGGTCAAGTATCCGCAACCGGTTGAGGAGATCAACGGTCATTTGCTCGATCATGGTATCTTGGGAGGTTTTGACCTGGGAACCGCCTACCCGGAACTCGCCGGACACGCCTTATTGGCTGTGACAGAAATGAATTCAAAAGACGATATTGATTATCTATGCGAAGTCCTTGAGGAGGCAGCCGAATGAACGAACCTACGATCTATGAACTGTCTTCTCCCGGCCGGTCTGGCGTACACTATCCCGATCTGGATGTGCCGAAGACTGCTTTACCGGTTGGCTTGACCCGCAATATACTTCCTATGCCTGAGTTAAGCGAAGTCGATGTAACCCGCCATTTCATCCATCTTTCGCAAAAGAACTACTCGATAGATAAAGGTTTCTATCCCCTTGGCTCCTGTACGATGAAATACAACCCCAAGGTGAACGAAGAAGCCGCAAGGCAACCGGGGTTTCTGCATGCGCACCCATATCAACCCGTCGAAACCATTCAGGGCAGCCTGGCATTGATGTACCAACTCCAGGAATGGTTGAAAGAAATATCTGGGTTCGTTGGGATCACCTTGCAGCCCTCTGCCGGGGCACAAGGCGAATTTGTGGGTGTGATGGTCATTCGGGCTTACCACCAATCGCGTGGCGATACCAACCGGACCAAGATCATCATCCCCGACTCAGCCCACGGCACCAATCCTGCCAGTTCGGCCATGAGTGGTTATGAAGTTATTCCAGTCCCGACCGATGCGCTTGGGAATGTGGACCTTGAAGCCCTGCAAACAGTATGTGATTCGACGGTTGCCGGACTCATGTTGACCAACCCAAATACGTTGGGATTATTCGATCAAAATGTGGTCAAGGTCATTGAAATAGTCCATAAGGCCGGCGGCCTTGTTTATGGGGATGGGGCTAACCTTAATGCACTCTTGGGGATCTGCCGTCCGGCCGATCTCGGCATCGATGTGATGCACTTTAATCTGCATAAAACCTTCAGTACCCCGCATGGCGGCGGCGGACCCGGGTCCGGTCCCGTCGGTGTGGCAAAACACCTGGTCGAATTCCTGCCCGAACCTGTGATCACGATCGTAGAAGAAGGCACTGATGAGATCCCGCCCCTATATGGGTTCCATAAACCGGCCCAATCCATCGGCCGGGTCAAAGCCTTCAATGGTCAATTTGGCATCATGGTGCGTGCCTTCACATATATCAGCATGCACGGCCCGGATGGGCTGCGTTCTGTTTCTGAATACGCCGTACTCAACGCCAACTACTTGATGACCCTGTTGAAGAAGACTTATAAATTACCCTACGATCGAATCTGCATGCACGAATTCGTACTGGAAGGTCATTGGAGCGATGCGCCGGGGGTGATTGCCCTCGATATTGCCAAACGTTTGATGGATTATGACTTCCACCCACCAACGAACTATTTCCCGTTGATCGTTCCGGAAGCATTGATGATCGAGCCGACCGAAACTGAAAGCAAACAAACCCTGGATCACTTTGCAGAAGTCATGCTAAAGATCGCCGAGGAAGCCCATTCCTCACCGGCACTTCTCAAAGAGGCTCCGCACAATACACCCGTCACCCGTTTGGATG
>DATMYN010000407.1:0-8775 GCA_035560875.1 Longilinea sp.
CACTAATTGGATGCCAAAACATGTTCAGCATGACAAAAAGGATGCCGAAATGCACCCACTTGCGGTGCGACATAAACCGTCGAGTTCGGCATGACAAAAAAGATTGGAAGTGGGCGCGGCTCTCAAGAGAGTGCTTCGCAAGGGCTCGAATGTATCCCCCCTGTGGGGACCGACGAACCTGGAAAACAAAAAAGGCCTAATGGCCTTTTTAAGGTGGGCGCGAGAGGGCTCGAACCTCCGAACCTCACGGATGTGAACCGTGCGCTCTAACCAACTGAGCTACGCGCCCAAATACAAAATCATTTTACCAGAGCCGGGCGTGCTTGGCAAGAAAACCGGAGGAGGTCACCCCCCTCCGGTTTGTCCGTTCTTTACTGTTCTTTATCTTCCTTGGCCGGCTTTTCCGCCGGGGGTGCTGTGATGCTGGTGATGCTCTTGTGGATCTCCTGGCGCAGCTTCTCCACTTCAGCAGTGGGTTTGCGCTTGTCGCCGGTCTTGGTTTCAATGCCAAGCTTATCCGAGAGCAACATGGTCAGCAGCCCTTCCATCACGCTGCCGGTGGAGTTGCCGCCTTCGCCGCTGCTGTTGCCAACCACCACACGTGGAACCACGTCCACCTGCGACTGCTGGATGGCTTCGGCAAAGCGGGTCATGACCTGCTGGGTCAGTTGGAACTGCGGGCCGCCGTAGGCTGCCACCTGTTCTTCGGTGGAGATAGCCTGGGCGATACCGGTGCGGGCGATCTTTTCCGCTTCGGCCTGGGCCAGGGTGCGGATCTGGGCAGCTTGCTGCACAGCCCGCTGGTATTCAGCCTTACCCTGGTTGGTCTGCACGGTAATATTCAATTCCGACTCGGTGATACCGCGCTGTTGTTCGGCGCGGGCTTCGGCTTCGCGCAAAGAGCGTTCTTTGCCCGCCGCCACTTCCTGGCGGTTGTAGGTTTCGATCTTTTCCACGGCGATCTGGCGCTCGCGCAACTGGTTGAGGATGATCTCGATCTGTTTATCCTCTGCCGGGGCACCGGGGGTTCCAATCAGCACTTCTTCCAATTCCAGGTTGTAATGTCCGAATTTCTCTTTCATCTCCTGGCTGGAAATGCGCTGGATGTCGCTGCGTTCCTGCACCAACTGGATCAGGGTGCGAGTTTGGCCGATGTTCTTGAAATAGGCCGAGACCATCGGGTCCAGGGTCTGCTCGACCAGGCGTTTCACATCCCCAAAGCGCTGGATGACCAAGGGTGCTTTCTGGTAATCGATGTGGATAACGACCGAGAGGGGCAGGGAGGGCTCAAAGGCGTCTTTGGTGATCAAAGAGACTTCGGCCAGGTTTTCATCCAGGTGATGGGAGCCAACCTCACTGCGTACCCACTTGAGGATGATGTTGGTGGTGGGCACCACCACTACCTTTCCGGCGTAGGTGTTGAAGGCATACTTACCGGGCAGCAGGGGTTCATTCCACACACCCCGGTTGCCTTTTTCCACCAATTCGCCGTGGCGGTAATCGACCCCGGAAAGGTCTCTGCCGACTGTACCGGTATAAGAGACCACTACACCAACGGTACCGACTTCGATGGTGGTCTTGGGGATCATTTCCACCGTCGAGAACAACCGGTTGAGGTAATAGGTGCCTTCTACCAATACCTGCAGTTGGCGCCCGCGCAGACCACCGGCCGTCAAGAACCGGTCGGGCATCTGGAAATTATTGTGATAGGTATCATTGTTGGTCGGATCCCCGCCTACGATCTTGGCGATGATCTCACCGTCGGGCAGGGCGGGGCCGTCATGAACGGTCACAATCCCAACCAGGTCATCGATGTCCTTGATGACCACCGGGGTAAAGCCTTTGCGCTGGGCAATCACATCCACCATGCTGCGGATGACCGACTCGTCATCTTTACCGATTGGCATGTAGTAGACTTTTTCATCGGTGATGACAATGAACTGCACCAGGTTGATGGCATAGGTACCTTCACGCACGATCCGCCGCTGCGGGCCGCGCTGCCCGCCTTTAACCAAGAAACCACGCACATCCTGAAAGTCATCGGCTACCAGGTTGGAAGCCAGGGTTTGTTCGGCGCTCAGGGGTTGGCCGTCACGTGCGAATACATAACCGATCTTCCCTTGGGGGATGGTCACCAGCGGGGCAATATGCACCACAAACTGGATCGGGATCAGGTAATGCAGACCACCGCGCAGGACCTCGGGCTGATACCCGGCTTCTTTGTTCAGTGCGATGAATCCGCTGGCAACAGACCGGCGGCCGAACCGTTTTTCAACGATGCCGATCCGGTTGTTGGGGATATAGCGGATACCGGAAAGGATCAAAATGACCAATACCGCTCCCCCTACGAGCAAAAGAAATTCGAATAACACAAAATCCTCCTCTATCTGGTTGGAAAAACAGGATCGCAACTATTTGTTGGTCCAGTCTACAGATCAAACGATTAACGGCTGGAAAGAAACAAGGAAATCCAGCCGGCTTACTCAGGAATACGGATACTTTGCTCCACAGGAACGGCAGTAAATATCACCCGAGCGGGCTTTCTTACCGCATTGGTAACAATAAATGGGCGGGCCTGTGCTTTCTTCTTTTCGGTTGACTGCCTGACGGCGTACCGTAACCCGCGGCCGCCAGTATCCGGAAATCAATAACACAGCCACCACCATGACCATCACGCTGATGAAGATACCGGTGATGAGGATCAACCCGCCCCGGTTACCTAAAAGATACGGGAAAATATTCTGGGCAGACCACCGGCCGCTGACGTTGGCGATGGTGATCTCTTGTTCTGAATCCACCGGCAGCAAGGGAGCCTGAAGGACATTGGTTAACGCCTGGTAGCGGATGGTGATGGAAAAATCGTCACCGGCATCTACCTGGCCGATTGCGGCGTTATAGAATTGGATGCCCTCATCATCTTCCATTTCACCGCCCAGGCTGGGGATGATCTCAAGGTTGGCGGCATTGGATGGCTGCATGACTTGAATTTGAAAATCATCAACGCTGTAATCCCCCGGCCAGTTATATTGATAGACACGCTGCGAACCGGTCTGCTCTTGCACCGGATCATAATATTCAACCTGGATGGTCGGATACGGCGTGCTAAAGACGATCGTATTCCAATCTTCCCCGGCGATCGATTGATATTCCAGGTTATACAGCATGTTATCCCAGCCTTCAAAACTTACCTGTACCGGTTTTGAAGCCACACTGGGGATGCGTAGTTGAACTTGCAGCGGATAGGATTCGTGGACATCAAAGGTAATATGATAGATCACCAGCATGGCCGGACGGTCGTAATCGGGCCACAGGCTTACCTGTAATGTCTTGATATCGGAATCATCGGTTTGGGCTGAGACAGAAACACTCTGAAGCGCCAACCCTACAATCGCTAGGGTAGCCAGGGCAACCCGCAAAGGAATTACCCACCAGGGTTTCATTCTAAATATCCTATGCCCGTCATCATACCACAAATTACATGGGGTCATGGGCTTAATGCACCCGTGTCAAGGGTTGACCAGCGGATTATGAATTGAATGAAGTTTGTCAGACAAGCCGTTGACCTTCATCAGTAGGTCAGCCATCCAAAATCGGTTATAATCACCATTGTGGCAGTTTCGGCTGCCCGAGGATGGTGTATGCCCCGATCGCGCTCCATCGAAAATTTGACCACGGAAGAATTGCGGCAGTTGTTGGTTGAAAGACGCCGCTCTGAGCGTTCGGCTCGTTTAGACCATTTCCGCCGCACCGGACGGGTGATTCAGGTGGAACCGGTTGAAACAACCCCGCCGTTGGATCAACTCCACTCTTCGGTAGTGGAAGAAGACGGTGAAGCTGAACGGGTGTCCGGCCGGCCGGCGCGCAAACGCCGGGTATGGATGGACCGCTTTTTGATCGGTGTTGAGGTGGTCGCGGTAATTGGGTTGGTGTTCATTTTGCTGACCGGGTTTTCGATGCTGCGTAACCTGAACCTAGAGGTTGCTTCGGTCATCAATCAACCCACAGCAGAACCGACCCCCCTCATCGTGGCCGTGGTGCTGCCCTCGGGTCATATCCCGGGAGATGCCACCACACCACCGCAGCCGAATACGGCGGAAATCCCCGAGCATCTGCGGGCGGTGGTGAACACAACCGCACTGCTGCCAGTGCCAACCGCCGGTCCTGAAACAGCCCGCCATATCCGCATCCCCGCCATTGGGGTAGACCAGGATATTTTTCAGGGTGATGATTGGGATACGCTTAAGCAAGGTGTCGGTCAGCGCCTGGGAACGCCCAACCCCGGACAAACGGGGAACATGGTGCTTTCGGCACATAATGATATTTATGGAGAGACCTTCCGCTATTTGGATCAACTCCAACCTGGTGACATGATCTATGTAAGCACCAGCCAGCGGGAATACATTTATATAGTAGACCAGGTACAGACCGTGGAACCTACCCGGGTGGATGTGCTCGATCAGACCCCCGAATCCATCGTAACCCTCATCTCGTGTTACCCTTACCTGGTTGATAATATGCGAATTGTGGTCACGGCGCACCTTTATGAACAGCCGTAAAAGATATGAATGAGGAGTTTTTAGAATGAGCAAAATGCAACGTCGTTCAGTAAGCAACGGTACCAAACAACCTTCCGTTACGGCTGCAGTAACGTCTACACCTGCAACCAGCCGGGGAGCTGCCGCTGAGTTCAACCCTGACTATACCTATGTGAAGAAAGATCTGGCCAAGATTGGTATTTTGGCCGGCACATTTATCACCATTTTGATTGTGTTGAGTTTTTTCCTGCGCTAAGTCAACCACAGGCTTCCCGGGTTTGATCCTCGGAAGATAATTCGATCAATCACAATATTCAAGAGGAGATGGTTATGTCACCAATGTTCGTACCAGGTCCAGTGGATGTGGCGCCTGAGGTATTAGCTGCCCAGGCAAAACCCATGATACCTCATCGAAGCAAAGATTTTGAGGCAATGTTCCAACGTACCGAAGCGCGCCTGCGCCAGGTATTCTTCACCCAGAACCCTGTTTTTCAAGCCACAGCTTCCGGTTCCGGTATGCAAGAAGCGGGTATCCGCAACTTTGTTCAAGAAAGTGTACTTTCTTGCGTAAACGGTGCGTTTGCGCAGCGCTGGAACGATGTGGCTGTCGCCAACGGGAAGAAAGCCGATAAGCTGGATATTGAGTGGGGTTTGCCGGTTTATCCGGATCAACTCCGTGACGCCTTGAAGCAAAAACATTACGAAGCGGTCACCATCGTCCATAATGAGACCTCCACCGGTGTGGAGAATCCAATTAAAGAACTATGCAAGGTGGTCCGCGAAACCAGCCCCGATACGCTTGTATTGGTCGATGCGGTTTCCAGCCTGGCGGGTGTCAAGATCGAAATGGATGCCTGGGGGATCGATTTCTTATTAACCTCTTCTCAAAAATGTTTTGGCTTGCCCCCGGGCCTTTCTTTTGCCAGCGCTTCGGAACGCGCCATGAAGAAAGCCGAAACGGTAACCAACCGCGGCTGGTATTTTGACCTGCTGCTCATGGAAAAACACCGCGCTAAAGATTCAACTCCCATGACCCCGGCCATGTCATTGATCTATGCTTTGGATGTTCAACTTGACCGTATTCTGGCTGAAGGCCTGGAAAACCGCTTTGCCCGCCATACAGCCATGGCGCAGCGGGTACAGAGCTGGTCCATTGCCCACGGTATGGAACCGGTTGGACCTGAAGGTTACCGCTCCAAGACCGTTTCAACCGTCAACAACAGCTTGAACTGGCCGATCAGCGACCTGAATAAATTCCTCCAGCAGCGCGGCATGCGCATCGCCAATGGATATGGAAAATTAAAGGAAATTACTTTCCGCGTAGCTCACATGGCCGAATTGACCATGGAGGATGTGGAAAAGTTGATCGCCAATTTAGAAGAATGGATCGCCCAACAACCGAAATAAAGTAAGTCTACCTATTCAATCAACCGGATACGGCGGAGCACGCAGCCAGCCCGGAAATAACCAGCCTCAAAGGTGCATACCCAGGTTTCCTGGCGGTTCCATCTTTGAGGCTGTTTTATTAATATTTTGGATTTCACCATTTTTTCCGAATAACGGTAGATGGATTTGAGATCAAACAACAAGGTGGTTCTTCATGCAATGGGTTCGTGACTATTTACCCCAACCCCAAACAGCTCGTTTTTACCGTACGGCGCTCATCATCACCGTTTGCGGCAATATACTGTTGGCGGCGAGTAAAGCTATAGTAGCCTACCTTTCCGGATCTGTGGCTTTGTTTGCTGACGCGGCCAATTCGATTTCGGATGTGGTTTACTCCTTATTTATGGTACTCGGTTTGTGGATGGCCCAGCGTCCGCCGGACGATTCTCATCCGCAAGGGCATGGACGGTTTGAGCCGTTGGTTGGCCTGGTGGTGACTGCCTCGATGACGTTTGCCGGTTATGAGGCGGCGCGTGCTTCCATTGAACGCTTCATCAACGGTGGAATTGCGATTGAGCCCGGTTTACCCTTACTGGTGCTGATATTCAGCGCTGTAGTAAAAACAGGCATGTACTTTTCTATCATCAAAATTGCCCGAAAGGTAAACAGCCCGACCTTGCGGACTACCGCCCGCGATAACTTAAGCGATGTGCTTACCTCTTCGGCTGCGCTGATAGGCGCGGTAGGCTCGACCTTCATTCATCCCCTTACCGATCCAATTGCCGGTATTTTGGTGTCGGCCTGGATCTTCCGCAACGCCTTCATTGCCGGGCGGGAGAATCTAGGCTTCCTTACCGGGGCTGGGGCTTCGGATGAACTGCGCCAGCAAATCGTGGACTGCGCCAAAAGTGTGACGGGTGTCCATGATGTCCATTTTGCCAGTGTGGAATATGTAGGCCCTAAACTGGTCGCCGATCTGCACATTAACCTGGCCGGTGAGTTGACCCTCGATCAAGCCCATGAGATCAGTGATAAGGTCATCGCGGCGGTGGAAGCCCTGCCGGATGTGGATCGGGCTTACATCCACCTTGAACCGGTTGGTTGGAAATGAAAACCAAACGCCGCCCCCTTCGATTTTTACTACTGTTGGGAGCGGCGTTTTTATTTGCCTATTTGGTATTTACCCTGGGACTATCGGGTTATTACACCTACAACCTGCTTCACCCCGCTTGCCCGGTAGCGGCGGATGCGCAGCCCGGGTATGACCTGGTGTCATTGACCATGGCGGATGGCGTGGAGCTGAGCGGTTGGTGGCATGCTCCTCAAAATAATTCGGTGATCATCATGCTGCCGGGCAGCGGTGGGAACCGGGATGCCATGCTGCCGTATGCCCAACCTCTGGCGCAAGCCGGCTATGGGATCATGATACTGGAAAGCCGCAACTGCGCCGGACACATGGTGACGCTGGGCTGGCGCGAATCCGAAGATATGCAGACCATGCTGGGTTATGCCCTATCCCAGCCGGATGTGGAATGGGTGGGGGCGCTGGGCTTTTCGGTGGGCGGTGCGGCAGCCCTGAATGCGGCTGCCGATGACGAGCGCATACAAACCGTGGTGGCGATGGGGCAGTATGCCAATTTGTATACCGAGTTCACCAACTCCGCCGGAGCGGTGATGAGCTACGAGTGGCAGATCGATAACCTGGTGGCAATGGAATATTGGCTGTTCACCGGGGTTTCTTCTGCCGCGCTCAGCCCGGAGGAGGATATCCGCCTGATCACATCACGCCCGGTTTTACTGATTTTTGGGGAATTGGAGATCGCCAACGGCAATGGCTATGCCCAGGCTGAAGCAGGGGGGAGTAATACCGAGTTGTGGGTCATCCCAGGGGCGGGGCACGGCGGATACATCCAGGCTGCCGGTGACGAAGTGGGGGAGCGGATCGCGGAGTTCTTTGATGCATCTTTTAACCAATAGTGGGTTGGGTTTCGAAAATTGCACCCCATAAATTCCCATATCGTGAATGGGCACGATTAGGTGTGGATAGGGGATTATCCGGAAAGGACCATCGTGCCCTTACAAGCCCCCCCTTTTAAAAAGAATAACATTGGTGTGATGTAATTGGACGAGAGTCAGATATACTCGCCCCCTCTGGCTTGCAGCCGTCTCCCGCTTATCTTTTAAAGCACAGTTCAAATCCTATTTCTTGATTTCTTTTTCCCCCTGCGTCCACATCTTGCCGTGCAGCTTGCACGAACCGGCCGCCCCGCAGCCGCTGCAGGCGGTGTCAGCGCAGTGCTCGATCGAGCGCAGGTACCCTCTCCGCACCAGGTCTTCGAGCATGAGCTCGATCATCGCATCGCTGGTGTCAAATTCTAAAGCCAGGGAATGGATGGAGAACCCATCGCCTTTCGAAATGCGTTCCAGTAATTTTTCAAACATGGCTACACCCCCCAGCCGATCAACCGGCAGAATTGGTAGATCAGGGCGCCGACCCCTACGGAAGTCAATAAGCGCATGCCAACATATCCGATCGTCCAACCCCAAGACTTGGTTTCGGTACGGATGGTGGCGATGGTGGCGATGCAGGGGATGAACAGGATCTGCATGGCTAAAAAGGCCAGCCCGGCGGCGGGGACAAGCTGCTGACCCACCGCCTGAGCCAGGCTGAGCTGGGGACCCACACCGTATAGCACCGATAAGGTGGAAAGAGTATTTTCGCTGCGCAGCATGCTGGTTATCAAGGCCACCGTCATCTGCCAATCCAGGCCGATGGCGCTGCTGAGCGGATCCAGCCGCTGACCCCAAATAGCCAGATAGCTGGTGTTGATCTGCCCGCCGGGGAAATAGGAGA
>DATMYN010000408.1:0-2349 GCA_035560875.1 Longilinea sp.
GACCCTTGTGAGTTTTGATGTTTTTCAGTTCGACCCGCGTATTCAAGCGGGCATTGTTAGTGCAGGTTATTCGACCCCCACTCCCATTCAAAAACAAACTATTCAACCCGTCTTAGACGGGCATGATGTGTTAGGTCTGGCGCAGACGGGCACCGGTAAAACGGCTGCTTTTGTTCTGCCGATCCTCCAGCATTTGATGGACGGACACCGCGGGCGCCTTCAGGCGCTGGTGCTTTCCCCTACCCGGGAATTAGCCGAACAAACCTTTACCGTTTTCCGTGATATGGGCCGCAAGACCGGCCTGCGTACGGTTACTATTTACGGCGGCGTCAGCCAGGTTCCGCAGATCCGCGGCGTGCGCGGCGGTGCCGAAATTGCCGTGGCTTGCCCCGGCCGCTTGCTTGACCTCATCGGTCAGGGTGTGGTCGATCTAAGCCGCATCGAGACCCTGGTGATCGATGAAGCCGACCAGATGTTTGATATGGGCTTCATGCCCTCCATCCGGCGCATCATTGATATGCTGCCTAAAAAGCGCCAAACGCTGTTCTTCTCGGCTACCATGCCGAAAGAGATCCGCGGCATTGCCATGGAACTGCTCCACGACCCCGTGACGGTAGAAATTGGCGATTCAAAGCCGGCCGCTTGTGTTCAACAAACGGTATTCCGGGTGCGTTTCGAGCGCAAATATGAGACCCTCATCCATCTGCTGAATGAAGCCAATCAAGGTCAGGTACTCGTTTTTGCCCGCACCAAACACCGTGCTCAAAAATTAGCCGTACAGTTAGGTAAAACCGGCATCCCAGCCACCTCCCTGCAGGGTAATCTATCCCAAAACCAACGCCAGGCTGCCATGAGCGGCTTCCGCAGCGGTAAGGTGCGTGTGATGGTGGCGACCGATATTGCCGCCCGCGGCATCGATGTGACCCAGATCACACATGTGATCAATTACGACGTGCCGGACACCGCCGAAGCCTATACCCACCGTATCGGCCGCACTGGGCGCATGTCGCGCTTGGGCATGGCGTATACCCTGGCAACCCAGGAAGATGTGACCACGATCCGCACGATCGAACGCTATTTAGGGCATCCTTTACCCTCACAGACCCCCGTCTATGAAGGTGAACCGATGGTCCCGCCTGAGGTCATCCAGTCGAAAGAACCCGAGTATGATACTCCCCGCCGCCCGGCTGCCCCTCGCCGCCAGGGTGGACGTCCCAACGGACGCCGGCAGTTTGACCGACGCAGCGCAAACTAACCAATCGGTTTAAAGAAACCTGTCATAAGCTGGCGGATAACCCCGTCAGCTTTTTTGATTCCACTTGTTTAGACGATTGACAGGGTAGGTATAATGGAATTGTGTTGTTCTGTTAGGCAAGGAGGGAAACATGCGCGATATAAGTGGGATTAACCTTATTAATGTTATCGTGCACATTTTCACACCCAGGGTGGAAGGCAGAAAAAATCCGGAAGAAGGCTGGATCATATCTGATCGTCCGATGGATCTGACCTCCAACCAACCGGCTCGTGATTTCATCATCGTCCATATAGAAAATGTGCGTACCGATCTTAACTTACGGGCTGCAAAGTTCGCAGACCTTGCACCGGAGCGGCCGGGTGCGATCACCGCTGCGTTGATCAAGAAGCCGGAAGAATTGATCCCGTTGTCACAGAAATTGGCGAAGATCTTGTTCGGCATTTTGGAACATGACCGGCGCACTTCGGTATGCGATCTGGCGGTCTGCCTGTTCACAGCCGAAAATTATCCGGATAAATATTTTTTGGCCTTATTAAAACTGGACCCCTCATCGGTATTTCACAACAAAGTTGTCAATATTGATGGTAAACAGGTGGTGGAATTGGAGATGGAAAACCTGGCTTTTACCACCAACCGGGTTCAAAAAGCGGCTCTGATCCAAGGGATCGATGAAGACAACATTCTCGATCTCTTATTACTGGATACGCAAGTGAGGTCAGATCGCGGACCGGATGTGGCTTTGTATTTCCGCCAGATATTTCTGGGCTGCGAATTTGTCTCTGATTCGACTCAATTAACCGGTGATCTGTATGATGGCACTGTCGAAGCTGAAAACCAGCTTCTTAAACAAGGCTATGTTGCGACTGCCGTCGATTTCGCTGCACGCGTGCGTTCAGTTTTCAAGATGAAGGATTTCCGATTGGGGATGTGGCTTGCAAGTCTTCCTTATACGCCGAAGGAAGTAGATGTGATTGCCCAAGCGATTCGACAAAAATTACACCGCGAAAATCTCGAGATCGACCATCTTAGGGTACTCGCTTTCCCTAATAAAATCCGCTTCCGCGGCAGCCATGGATTGATAATTGAAATAGATG
>DATMYN010000409.1:0-3103 GCA_035560875.1 Longilinea sp.
GGGCTGAGAACAATTTGGTTACGGGTGACTTGGCCGGTGCTGCTGAACGGTTCGTTGAACAGTACTACCAGGATAAAGTCGTGGCTTTATGGACATTAGGCCCGGCGGGGGATCAAAACCCCAAATATGTCAGTTGGAAAATGGGTTCGATTGGTGACCATAAGCGGGAACCCGGCTACCCGCTTATGGATGCGCTCGGGCAGGTGATAGGAGAAGAAGTTGTACGCGTTGCAGCCCTGATCAATACCATGACAGGTGATGCAAACATTGAAGCAGAACAGCGCATAGCGGCTTGTCCGGCAAAGATCCCCGCCCACAACCCAAAGCATCATGAGTTGGATGTTCAACCGGTCGAATCTTTAGACATCCATCTAGGATTGATCCTGATCAACCAGATCGCCCTCACCGCTGTTTCCGGGGAGGTGGCGACCAACATTTACCGCCATCTCAAAAACGCCTCGCCCTTTGCGAATACCCTCATGATCACACTAGCCAATGACCGGCTCGGTTACATAGTGGATGATGCCGGTTACGACACGCCGACATTCGAAGCCCAAGCCACTCCCCTGCAGCGCGGATATGCCGAGGCAGCCATTGTGAACGGCCTGGTGGCGATGATGGAAAAATATTGTTAATCTTTCCCCCGTAGTCCTATCAAATGACGAACAAGTTAATAGTAAACATAATTTCTGTATCTATGCTATCAGCACCGGCAGAATGCAGCTCAGCGATTGGTTGGTGATGGGTCTATGAGAGCTTCCCAATCACCAATATCTAGCTCCAATGGTTCTACACCCCAATTCCCTCTTTTACCTGTACCGCCAACAACATATCAAGTTCTTCTTCCCCTAGTGCTTTCGATAAGTAATAACCCTGTCCATACTTGCAGCCAATCGATCTTAATGCCTCAAGCTGCTCGTTATTCTCAATCCCCTCAGCTATCGCTTCCAAGCCAAGGCTATGGGCGATTTGTACGATCGCTTTTGCGATCTGCGAGTCCTTTTCGCTGCGTAAGAGATCATCGATAAAATTCTTGTCGATCTTTATACTATCCACAGAAATATTCTTAAGATATCCAATGGACGAAAATCCGGTGCCGAAATCGTCGATGGAGAGTCTTACACCCATTCTCTGCAGGTCACCCAGCAGATCATTGACAACAGTTTGGTTTTCGATGAATATGTTTTCTGTGATCTCAAGTTCCAAACATTTAGGGTTAATGCCAGAAGCATGGATACAAGATTTGATCGATTCAACAAAATCCCTGCTGAAAATTTGTTTTCCGGTAATATTAACCGATATGGATAAGGTCGATAAATCCGGATAACACCTTTGCCATTTCATCAACTGCACACACGCACTTTGAAGGACCCACTGCCCTAAGGGAATGATCAACCCTGATTTTTCAGCTATCTCGATGAAATCATTGGGCATCAGGGATCCATGCTGGGGATGCTGCCAGCGTACCAATGCCTCCATACCCACAATCTTTCGATCTTCCAATAAGTAAATCGGCTGGTAATTTAAGAACAATTCGGAATTCGTGATTGCACGCTTCAGATCTTCTTCGATCATAAAGGATTGCATCAGAGATGTGCGCATGGATGGCTTGAAAATTTCGCTTTTACTCTTGCCCTTTGATCTCGCCAGTTCATAGGCGATGATGGCATTCTGCAGGACAACATCCGCAGTGGCAAATAAAGGATCACCCTCAACGATACCTATACAACATGTGATCGAAATATCCTTTTTCTTGATGACAAACGGCCGTTCCATCTCATGAAAGATCCGCCGGCAAACGACCAACTCCGAATTATCATCAGATCCAGTTTCGATCAATAGTACAAATTCATCCCCGCCGAATCTTGCCACCGTATCAACCGAACGGGTGCAAGCTACCAACCGGTTGGCGAACTCTTTTAAGATCAGATCCCCGCATGAATGTCCCAATCGTTCATTGATCGATTTAAAATTATCCAACCCGATGAATATCAGGGAGTATGACCTTCTATGTTCGCGTTGGGAAATCTGAATTGAATGACTTAACCTATCCATTAACAGCACCTTATTCGGCAGTCCGGTTAACCCATCGTGTAAGGTAAAATGATGTAATTCCCGTTCCACCTTATTCCGCTCTTGGATCTCATGGTTTAGCTTTTGATTGGTTTCATTAAGCCTGAACGCCTGTTGTTGAGTTTGTTCAAGCATCGTCCGGGACGTTGATAATAAACCTTCATTCTCATGGATGGTGATCACCTGGCGGAAAATGATCATGATGAGGACATATCCCAGACTTAAAAACAGCCAGTTTGGATCGATCAATGGGGTGGTATAGACGGTTACCAGGACAAATACAACCGCCCCAATGACCCACAAGATCGGTAAATACGTCAACCTGCGAGAAATGTTCTCTATCCGCATGATCTCAATCGCCGGAAGGGTGTCTTCTTCCACATAGTTTTTGGCAATGGCAATTTGGCTTATACCGGCCAATAAAAACAGGACATAAGAAATTATCCAGCCGATGTCGATCAACCCCCCGCTGTGATAAGTGGTCCAGATCGATTGATAGATATAAAGGGAATCGGTAAAGCCCATCACCATAATCCCCAAAACCAGATACCAGATCGACCGTGAAATGGCCTGCCCTACCCGTGCGTAGATGAGCAGAAGTACGGAAAACAGCAAGAAAAGATCCCCAATGGGATAGGCAACCGAGATGAAGACTTGAAGATCGGTGACGCCTCCGGATTGGGAAAGGATGGGGGAGAAAATATAGATCCAGTACAATGTGGCAGCAACGACCATCACGATACTGATATCCAGGATCCTTTTTACCAGTTCAAATGACCGCAATCTTTTAATGGCAAAAACAATCACCCCAGAAAAAAGGAGGAAATAATAGAGTATGTAGAAGACATCCGCTACGGATGGAGCACCAATGTCTTGAACCTTGATCTCAAGATACGCCCAACTGATATCCCCCAGAGTGTATAGGAGCTGCGCCAAACCAATGACAAACCACCCCAAGGCGATGCGTTTGGAAATATTTCGCGAGTAAATACTCGCAATAAATAGAACCGCGGTGACAATAAGGTTTATC
>DATMYN010000410.1:0-6836 GCA_035560875.1 Longilinea sp.
AGATGCCGATATTGATAAGTCCATAGGCAATGGCATCATGGTGGCTTGGTGTTTTCTGGGAGCCGTCCCCGGCCAGAATGACCCAACCGGGTTGTGCGGGTTGAGCAGAAAAAAGCGCGTGGATGGCTTCATCCCCCGGGATGGCCGAGCGCAGGTTGGGGTTCATCCCGGCTGCGGTGCTGATACGCGTTCTCAACGCCTCAGGGTCGGCGGCTGCCAGGGGGAGCTGCTGCAAGGCCAGAGCCAGGCGGGCTTGCAGATCCGCCTCATGCTGCACGGCCGCGCTGCCGGCTTGTTTGATCTGGGCTTGAAGCTGCGTATAGTTTACAGGCATGGTTTACCCCAAACAGGTTCGAACATTTGTTTGATTATAGCGTGCGCCGGAACCAGCGTCAACGCGGCTGATGGATTTGAGGTATATCTATGGTTATTCCACTGCCAGGCGGTACTTCCCCTCCCTTTTTAATGAAAAGACAACCCTTGCATTTTGTCAAAATTGTGTGTATATGCCTTTTTCGCCTACTTGTCAAGATTGAAATTAGGCACTATAATCTCATAATCTTAACCACCATTGGAGTTTTGCACGCATGGACCAACAGGACACCCAAAATAATCCGGGGGTCACGCCCGAAATCAACGAGAGCCATGACAACATGGACTCTCTCCTGGAACAAGAAGGCCTTGGGATCGATTTCCCACAGGCGGGCGAGATCCGCAAGGGTGTAATTGCCAGTATCACCAAAGAACGTATCTTAGTAAGCGTTGGTAGCAAATCTGAAGGCGTTATTAGCGGCAAAGAACTTGAATCGATCGCGCCAGAAGAACTTGAAAAACTTTCAGTTAATCAAGAGATCAACGTTTACGTTATCAATCCCGAAGATTCAAACGGGAATGTAGTGCTTTCCTTCGTGCGTGCACAAGAAGAAGCAGGATGGCAGCAAGCTGAAGCACTGCGTGATAACAAAGAATCATTCCACAGCAAGATCATCGGCTACAACAAGGGCGGCCTTATCGTCCCCATCGCCGGCTTGCGTGGTTTCGTCCCCGCCTCCCAGATCAGCATGTCCCGCCGGGCTGTGCTTTCTGGCGATACCCCCGATCAGCGCTGGAGCAAAATGATCGGTGAGGATGTTGACGTGGTTGTGATCGAAGTCGATCGCGAACGCCGCCGTCTGATCCTCTCCGAACGGGCTGCCAGCACAGAAACACGCGAGACCCTCAAGGAACGCGTTATCGATGAGCTCAAAGAAGGCGAGACCCGCATCGGTCGTGTCACCAGCCTGGCTGATTTTGGCGCATTCGTCAACATCAGCGGCGCCGACGGCCTTGTTCACCTTTCCGAAATATCCTGGGACCGCATCCGCCACCCCAGTGAAGTCCTCAAAGTTGGCCAGGAAGTCAAAGTCAAGGTCATCAGTATCGACCGTGACAAGAAACGCATTGGTTTATCCTTACGTGCTATGCAGGATGATCCCTGGAGCAATCGGGTAACCCAATACCAGATCGGTCAACTTGTTCAAGCTACCATTACCCGTCTCACCAAGTTTGGCGCCTTTGCCCGCTTGGAAGATGACCTGGAAGGCTTGATCCACATCTCTGAGATCAGCGAAAAACGCATTGAGCATCCCAAGGAAGTCCTTAAAGAAGGCGATGCAGTTACCTTGCGTGTGATCAAGATCGATCCTGATAACCACCGCATCGGTTTGAGCCTGCGTAAAGTCGAGTCGATGGCCTACGCCGATATGGACTTCCAATCATTGGATGACGTTACCGAAACCGCTGTTACCGCTGAAGCTCCGGAAGTTCTGGATCCTAAGCTGGTTGAAGCAAAAGCGAAAGCCGAAGCTAAAGAAGCAAAAGCTAAGGTAAAGCCAGAGCCGAAGGCTGAGGTTGAGGTTGAAGCCAAACCAAAGGCGGAACCCAAAGAGCCAAAAGCTAAAGCAGCACCCAAGACTGAAGCAGCGGTAGAAGCCAAACCAAAGGCGGAAGTAAAGGCTAAAGCCGAGCCCAAAGAACCAAAAGCCAAAGCAGCACCAAAGGCGGATGCCGCGGTTGAAGCCAAACCAAAAGCAGAAGCAAAAGCCAAAGCCGAACCAAAAGAGCCAAAAGCCAAAGCAAAACCAAAGGCTGAAGCAGCTCCCGAAGAAAAATCGGAATAGTTCAACACCAGATTGAAGGAGGGCGCACAATAAGTGCGCCCTTTTTTCTGAGGTTAGTTGATGCCCTATCTGATCGATGCCCACGAAGATCTTGCCGTAAATATCCTTGGTTTCAACCGCGATTACAGGCGTTCGGCGGCAGAAACACGCCGCCTGGAAACAGATACGCCGAATGCGGAACGGAACGACGGTGAAGCCACCCTGGGATGGCCTGATTACCAACAAGGACAGGTCGCCATGGTTTTTGCGACTCTGTTCATTTCTCCCAGACGTTTGGCGAAAGATTGGGATACACAAGCCTATAAAAACCCCTCCGAAGCCCGCCGCCTGCACGAAGCTCAATTGGATGCCTACCTGCGCTTATGCGACGATGCACCGGATAAATTCCGTTTGGTACGCAGTCAAAGTGAGTTGAGAACCGCATTGGAACCCTGGAAGACTTCGCCCGCCAATTATCCGCAAACGACCCATCCGGTTGGGTTGATGATGACCATGGAAGGCGCTGAAGGGGTTGAAAGTGTGGACGATCTTGAATATTGGTGGGAGAGGGGCATCCGCTTGATCGGGCCTGTTTGGGGCGGCGGCCGTTATTGCGGCAGCAACCGTGAACCCGGGCCAGTAACTTCTGAAGGCAGACAATTCATGGAGAGAATGGCTGAACTCGGCTTGATCCTTGATCTTGCCCATATGTCAGAGCAGACCATTCTCCAAGTTTTAGATTTTTACCCGGGTGTGATCGCTGCAACACATGCCAATGCGCGTGCTTTGGTCAAGGGTTCAACCAGCCAACGCTTATTCTCCGATGAATGCATCGCCCGGCTTGTAGAACGGGATGCCGTGATGGGTGTGGTACCATTCAACGTATTCTTGGTACTTAATTGGAAAAACACGGACTCGCGCGATAACGTACCCCTTGCGTTGATCGCCGACCAAATAGATCATATCTGCCAGATCGCCGGCGATGCAAAACATGCCGCTATCGGCACGGATTTTGACGGTGGTTTTGGCTGGCCAAATATCCCCGCCGAATTGGATACCATCGCCGATATGCCCAAGCTGATCCCCATTCTGCAGGCACGGGGATATAATGATGATGACATAGCGGCGATATTTCACGGCAATTGGGAACGCACACTCGAGAGGAGTTTGCCCGTATGAGCCAACCTGAGCAAGGTGCAGCCTCTACGGCTGGAGCGCAAGTAGATACCAACCCAATCCGCCCTTATTCTCTCCGGCGCATCCGGACGGGTTTGGGGGTTACATTATTCGGATTGTTTATATTCCTGACCGGAGCGCGTCCGAATATCCTCGGCATGGATCGCAGCCCGATCATGGGCTTCATTCAGATTGCTGTGATTGAAGTAGGGATGGCGATGATCTGTCTGGGGGGATATGTCAGTTTGATGGCGTTATGGAAAAACCGCCAACGATCGATTACGGCTGATTTTGGCTTACGCTTTGTGGCCACCGGCTATGTGATCTGCTTTTTTACCGGTATGGCCGATATTTTAGGTTTGGGAAGCCACCCGCTTCCTGGTATCCCTTATTTCGGTGTGTGGCAGGCATTTGGAACCTTGCTTGGTGAAGCGATCATTGCCCTGGGTTTCTTGATGCTTCTCCCCTATCCGGTCCATAAACACAGCACGGACCATGCATAAATCTGCCTGCCACTATTCATCTCCGAAAATTATTCCAACAATCCCATAACGGTTAACATCTCCTGATTGGAGATGAGCTTGAATTCCTCATCACCGTAAGCGCAGCCGCGCAAAGATTCAACTTCCAACAGGCGTTTTATCTCTTTCCATGTAACTACCGGTTTGCCCAATGTGGATAAACGCTGGCGGGTCGCATCAAGGACATCTTTTTCGGGGGTTGATTTCCCGTTCAGGTATTCTAAAACGGCCCGGCTTCCATTAGTCCCATCCCGGTTGGCTATCCCTACCTGGCCGGTACTGGCATTGCGCGACCATCCGGCTAAAAAGATCCCCTCAAGCGGGCTGCCGTCGGATGCTGCCGCTTCGTAGGATTCCCCGTCAATTGGGTAGAGCGGGGAAAGGTTGCGTATAAAAGCGCCTTTTTGCAAAGGTAATCCCAATTGGTCATCCACTTGGTCGCCAATGGCATAGATCACTGTATCCACCGGGGTGGTTATGGTACGCCCGCTGCCCACCGCTTTTGTGGTATCACCGGCGGCGACCAATGTGTTCTCTTCCCATTCAACCGCCTTTACATGGCCTTTTTCGTCGCCGATAAACTGTTTGGGTGATAATAAGAAATGGATGCTCAATGGCCCCTCAGTTTGATCCACACCGGCTTCTTGGGCGGTTGAATGGAGTAGATCGAGCGGTTCTTCAGCATTCTGTCCTAAAGCTTCCATCAAAGCCCGGCAGCGTTTGATTTCGGCTTCGAAGGCTGGAATATTTACTTTCCCTATGACATTCAGCAATTCCCGCCGGTCAAACTTGATCTCGGCCGGCCCACGGCGGGCATACGCATCCACCTGATTGGCGTGTTTCACTTCTATCAGGAATCTGGCGATATCCATCATCACATTCCCCATTCCAATGATGGCAGCTCTATTTCCAAAGTTCATCGGTCTCTCACTATAAGGAGGTAGACCATTGTAGTAATACACTACATCTTTGGCATGGTAGATCCCCTCCAGATCCTCGCCGGGTAAGCCTAACGCTTTATTCCCTTGGGCTCCTGCGGTCACCAAAATAGCCTGGAATCCCAATCCCCTGATATCTTCCAGGGTAAGATCCCTGTTGACCCCAATGCTAACGTTGCCAAAATATGCGATTGTTTCTTGCCCTAAGATCTGGTGGAATTGTTTCCGTAAGCCATCTTTTAGGCGATGCTTACGCGGATAGATCCCGTACTCGGCTAACCCGCCGGGACGGATATCACGATTGAAGAGAACGACGTTGATTCCATGAGATGATAGCTCACGGGCAGCAAATAAACCCGCCGGTCCTGCCCCTACAACGGCTACGATTGGGTTTTTGTCCGACATTCATTTTCTCCAGTATGAAAATTGTTGATGGTGCTGATGATAATTATAAATCAGGTTGGGTTTATTTTTTTCAACCTATGCTATAGTGATAGAGAAAATGAGACATGTGGCTAATAACCCACCCTTGGAATAGGATGGGATGAGCGCCATTATCAATTAAAATAGTCCCATTGATGGGAATGAGCGTGAAAATTAACGGATAATGTTATGTGAAGGAATTTTTATGGCTGATGAGATCTTTTCAACGGTTTTAGACAATGGCTTAAAAGTAAGTCTAAAAGAGATCCATACCGCACCGATCATAAGTCAATGGATCTGGTATCGAGTGGGTTCACGCGATGAAGAAGACGGCTGCAGGGGGATTTCCCATTGGGTTGAACATATGCAGTTCAAAGGCACCCCCACTTTCCCGGCTGCTGTGTTGGATAAAGCGATTTCCCGGGAAGGCGGATGGTGGAATGCTTTCACCAATACGGATTGGACTACCTATATGGAAGCCATGCCGGCCAATGCCATTGACCTGCCCCTGCGTCTGGAAGCTGACCGCATGGTCAACAGTGTTTATAAAGAAGATGAGGTCAACTCTGAACGAACTGTTGTGGTTTCGGAACTGGAAGGCAGTGAAAACGATCCGATGTACCGGCTCTCGCAAAGCGTTCAGGCTGCATCCTTTGATACTCACCCTTACCATTATGAGGTGATCGGCACAAAAGATGATCTGATGCGCATTGGACGGGATGATCTGTATCAGTATTACCGCCGGCATTATATACCCAACAATGCCATTCTTACCCTGGCCGGGGATTTTGAGACCAATAAAATGTTGGACCGTGTGAAGAGGTTGTACAACGACATCCCGGCCGGGAAGCTGCCGGAACATCCGGCAAAACCAGAGCCGCCATTAAGATCCGAACGGCGGGTGGACCTGCAAGGCGCCGGGGATACCACCTTTATTATGGTAACCTACCGTGCTCCCAAGGGAAATGACGATGATTTCCTGGCTTTCTCGGTGTTGGATAGTCTGCTCTCTGGTCCTGCGGGTTTGAATATCTTTGGCGGGGGCGGGATTTCCAACAAAACCAGCCGGTTGTATCGAGCCCTGGTGGAAAAAGAATATGCCATTGCCGTGGGCGGCGGTTTGCAAGCCACCATCGATCCGTCCTTGTATGATCTGACCATTACCGTCAATCCACGCCGCAAGGTGAAAGAAGTGATCAAGGTATTGGATACCGAGATCGATCGTGTCATTCAAAATGCGGTCAACCCCACCGAAGTGGCCCGTGCCATCAAGCAGGCGCGAGCCCAATTTGCCTATGGCAGCGAAAACATCACCAATCAAGCTTTTTGGCTGGGGTACGCCGAGATGTTCGCCAATTATGATTGGTTCTTGCACTATATGATACGTTTGGAGCAAGTCACCCCGGCGGACGTGCAGCGCATCGCCCAACAATACCTGATACCTTCCCGGCGGGTAATTGGCGTATATACACCCACTGGAGAGGAGGTGTCAGCATGAGTACCATTCCTCCTTTAAATTGGAAATCACTGCCCGGGCCGGAAGATATTACTAGGGTAACCTTGTCGAACGGTATTACGGTCATGGCGCGCAGTAATTTCAACAGCCCATCGGTCGCTTTGAGCGGTTATTTGGCGTGCGG
>DATMYN010000411.1:0-4504 GCA_035560875.1 Longilinea sp.
GTCCCAGGGGAGTATCTGTAAATTCACCTGTTTCGAAGATCATTTTAGTATTCACTCGTCCAGTCGATCAGACCGCGTTCCCGGGCGGCGTGGTCGCAAGCCTTGAACACGAAATAGGAAATAGCGCCGAAAACGACAGTCAAGCCGATCAAGATCAACATCAACTGGCTGTTGGATATGGCTGTGAATGTCGGGTACGCGTCGGCGATATTGCCGACCAGCGATCGCCGGATCAATTCCAACCAGTATGAGGTAGGCATGATATACCCGATCCACTGCAGCCAGGAAGGCAGCATATTGATCGGGAAAATCACACCGCTAAATAGATACAACAAACTTGCCACCACATCCCCGGGGAAAACGTTGACCCGCGCCGTCAGCAGAGTAACACCGGCCAGGCTGATCCCCATAACCGTGAGCATGATGATCCCGACCACAATGGTCAAAGCGAATAAACCCCAATCGATCACAGCCGGGTCAAAGGGTACCTGCAGGAAGATGATTCCAAACGCCATCGTCACCAGCACCGCAAAGGTACCGGTGATGAAGCGGGCTACACCTCGTCCCACCAAATACATGGGGACATTTATGGGCGAAACGTAAATATATTTAAGCGTCCGGTAGTGCTCACGGTCATCGATGATCGCCCAAGAAACACCGGTCATTACTGCGCCAACGTATTGGTAAAACGCATTACCGATGAACAGATAGGCGAAGATGGGCGTGGCGAAGTTACCTTGGGTAATAACGCTGTACATGACCACCAGAATGGCTGCTCCGGCCACTGGTTTGATGACTGAGTAAACAAAGAACAAGAAAGGGTCCGCCCAGTTTGATTCAACTTTCCACCCCAGCCAGGAGGCGGTGGTGAAAGAGCGCTTGAAAATAGAGAATGACATGGTTACCTGACCTTAACGGCGGCTTTCTGTCAGCCGGCCTTCGCGCATGGAGAGCTTCTCCATATAGGCCAACAACCAACGCGCCGCCGCGATGAAAACCACGGAGAGTACCAGTAGGACAATGACCTCGATCTGCACACTGAGGAACCCCAGCGTAGGACCGCTGGCGAACACAAGCTGGCGCATGGCATCCAGGCCAAGGGTGAGGGGGATGATGGATGCCCCGACCGCAATCCAAAATGGAAAGAATTTGATCGGGAAGTAGAATCCGGAAGCCAGGAAAATGGGCTCTTGGGCCAGATTAGCCCAGTGCCAGGCTTCGCGGCTCAGCAGTAGGAACAGGGATGAGGTCATCATTCCCATGCCGTATAATGCCGCCATGCACAGGAAGAAAACCGCGATGAGTTCCCCGAAATTGCTGACCGTATACTGCACCTGGAACATCAGGCTGCCGAGCAGCATCACAAAAATCGCCCGCAGAGTGGTGGCAACCAATCCACCGGCTGCCATGCCTAACAGAACGGCCATCATCGAGGCGGGGGAGATGATATACAAGGCTAAATTCCCTTGTTCCTTTTCCCAATACAATTGGCTGGACATGCTCCACAGGATATTCATCCAGTAAGCCGTCATGGCTCCGCCGACAACCACAAATCCAACATAATCCTCTGGGGCGCCGATGGCACGATAGACCAGCACATAGGCTGCCACGGAACCGAGCGGAAAGAGCACATCGAAAAAGAACCAGGTGTAATCGCGCTGCAGCCCGATCACCCGGGGGTACGCCCGCCCGATAACTGTTTGCAGGAATAACCGCCAGCCGGTGTTGCGATGACTAATCGGTGGAACCATTTGCATGTTCTACCTCCTCCATGCGCAAGCCAACCAATTTAACAAATACATCTTCCAGGGTGGGTTGGCGTTTTTGCAGACTCACAATCCGGGCTTGCTGTTGGGTCAAATTGGCGATCACTCCGGCCAGGGCGGCTTCTTCCTTAAGGATTAGTTCAACCATGGTCTCGCTGCCGCTCTCACTGAGCGTGCAAGATGAAACACCACCAATCTGGCTTAGCTCCTCTTTTTTAAGAGGAGCAGGGGCATCGACAGAGATCTGGAAGAGCGCCTCACGCTGAAGCTGTTGTTTTAAGGCGGTCGGGGTATCGCAAGCCAATACCTGGCCCTTGTTGATGATCGCAACCCGGTCGCACATTTCGTCAGCTTCGACCATGTAATGGGTGGTCAAGAGCAGGGTGCGGGTGCGGTCTTCATCCACCCATTGGCGCACGAAACGGCGTACATCCCGGCTGGCGCCAACATCCAAGCCGAGGGTAGGTTCATCCAAGAAGAGCACTCGCGGGTCAGTAAGGAAGCCGCGTACGATATTCATCTTCTGGCGTAAACCGGTGGAAAGATCGGAGGAACGTGTGTTCATCCGGTCTGCCAAACCGACAATTTCCAATAGCGTCTTGATGCGTAGATTGGCTTCTTTGCTTTCGATGCCATAGAACTGCGAGAACATCCATAGGTTTTCTCGCACGGTCAACAGCCCATAACCGGAAGCTTCACCGCCGGAGACCATGTTGATCACCTGGCGGATCTGATCGGGTTGTTTTTCCACATCAAACCCGCCTACATGCGCCGTACCGCTGGTGGGGCTCAGCAGGGTGGTCAGGATCTTGATGAGCGTGGTTTTTCCGGCGCCGTTAGGGCCTAGCAAACCAAATAATTCACCCTGGTTGATCTCCAGGTTGATGTTCTCCAGGGCAAGGCGGGTGCGCGCTTCATTCTTTTTTGCGCCGCGCACCTTATAAATACGTCCAAGGTGATTGGTTACGATAGATTGCATAAATAAAACCTATTAAGTTAGAAGAAAAACTGGTTGCGGTAATAATTGTGGAGTTGTGGGGTTAGCGTAGGGATAGCGTATGGTTACCGTCAAGTAACCCGGGAGACGGCATGATAGTATATATTTCAAAGGGCGACTTCTCTTCTTCTCCTCCTTAACCAAGAGCCGGGGTCGGCGTCCTCGGCTCTTGGCAATTCTAACACAAAAATACAGGCATACCTTAATACGCCTTAAGGCCAAACCCGCCTCCTAGAGAGACGGGTTTTTGGTTAATATTTTTTACCGAGCGTGTCGTAAACGACTACTTTACTTTAACAAATATCGGCTAGATCTCTTGCCGGCGGAACACCAGCCACGCCGATATGAGACACACAGCGATGAACCCTAAACTGATCCCTAAACTTAACCATTCCGTTTGAACAGCAGCGGAGAACTGGCTTATTCCCCAATTGACCAAGGCAGTCGGGGTATATCGGGTGAGGGATGGCAGCGAACTGATCAAAGAGACCAACAGCATGAATACCAGCGACACTCCTGCGACGGCTCCCTGCGAACGGAACAAAGTACTGGCCAGCAGCGTAACCGCCACGATCACCAGGGCATTGATCAGCAAGAACAGGCACAGCAGCAAGAAAGCTGAAATACTGACCGCTTCAAAGAGGGCGGTGGTGTAGTACCAACCTGCCAACCCGGCGAGTAGCATACTCGCTGAAAAACTGATGGTCAAGGCGCTGAATTTTGCCATTAAAAAACTACCCCGGGATAACGGTTTGACCAAAACCAAAGCCGCCGTGCCGCGCTCTTTCTCTTGAGCCACGGCGCTCAATGGCACGAACACAGCCAGGAGTAAGGAAAATTGGTTGATATTCTTTACAAACTGGGTGATGGCGTCTAGCGTGGTTGGGGCAGGGATCAGACCGGCGAACATCTCTGCTCCCGGCACCATGCCCATGATCTCCGGCATCCACCGCGCTAAAAAGGGTGACATCATCCCAAAGCCCACCAATACCGCCGCAATGATGATGAACCGGCTTGTACGCCATTGTTCCATTATTTCTTTTTGTAAAGCAGGTATGAAGTTCATGAAGATGCTCCTTCCTTATTGGTTAATTTAAGGAAGATGTCTTCCAGGGTTGGGGTTACCACCTCAAAGCGCCTGATGGGCAGCTTTTCACGATCTATCAAAGATAACAGAGCTGTCCGGCTGGTCGGGATATCACTCACTAACACCCGTAACGTATCGGCTGCCCGGGTGACTCCGGTTACGTAGGTTTGCTTTTCCACCATAGCGGCAAATCGATCCAGAGTGTCATGCCCATTATGTTCCACTTCGATCTCGAAAGCCGGCGGACTGTAACGTTCCACCAATTCCTGGCGGTTGGCTTCAACCACCAATTGGCCCTGGTTGATGATGCCCACGCTGTCGCACACCCGCTCAACATCCCCCAAGATATGGGTGGACATAAAAACCGTGCAGCGACCGTGCAAACCGGCAATGATCTCCAACACATCCTTGCGGCCTTGCGGGTCCAAAGCGCTGACAGGTTCATCCAAGAACAACACTTCGGGTTGGTTGATCATCGCTTGAGCCAGACCTAACCGTTGGCGCATGCCTCGGCTGAATCCGCCGATGCGGCGGGAACGGACATCGGTCAGACCCACATGTTCCAACAATTCCTGGCTGCGTTGCCGGCGGGCTTTCGTATCCAAACGGAACAGCTTTCCCAGATATTCCATCAGTTCAAGCGGGGTCATCCAG
>DATMYN010000412.1:0-4643 GCA_035560875.1 Longilinea sp.
GTCTTTATCATCATCCATGTGAGGTACCGCCCCAAACAATCCCAAGGTATAGGGGTGGGTAGGCCGATCAAAGACCGCTTCCTTGCTGCCAAGTTCAACGATCTCACCGGCGTAAATAACCGCCAGGTCATCGCATACCTCAGCCACCACCCCAAGATTGTGAGAGATCATGATCATGGAGGTATTGAAATCCTCCTTTAGCTTGGCGATCATTTCCAATACCTGGGCTTGAATGGTCACATCCAAGGCAGTCGTCGGTTCATCAGCCAGCAATAGTTCGGGGCTGCAAGCCAGCGCAATGGCAATGACCACCCGCTGCTTCATGCCGCCGGAAAACTGGTGAGGGTATTCGCCGCAGCGGTCTCCGGGGATGCCGACTTTTTCCAGCATCTTGACAGCACGTTCGTTTGCCTCACGCCAGGAAATATCATTATGCAGTTTGATCACTTCAGCAATCTGCTCGCCGACCTTCATGATCGGATTTAAGGCGGTCATCGGGTCTTGAAAGATCATAGACACCTTTCGACCACGGATCTTGCGCATTTCTTTTTCACTGATTTTTAGTAAGTCTTCGCCATCCAGAAATATTTGACCACCTTTTATCTTGGCGGGAGGATCAGGAAGGATGCGCAGGATCGCTTTGGCTGTCGAGGTCTTGCCCGCCCCGGTTTCTCCGACCAGACCAAAGGTCTTGCCGCGTTCGAGGTCAAAGGAGACCCCGTTGACAGCGTGGATCAACTGGCCTTCAGCGGTGTATTCGACCACAAGATCCCTCACTGAGAGAAAAGCAGTGTTGTTATTTGTCATCATATCTTGTTCATCCTTATTTCTTCAGCTTGGGATCCAGGGCATCGCGCAAACCATCGCCGAACATATTGAGTGACAAGACTGCGAGCATGATAAAGAGACCCGGGAAGGTAACCATCCAAGGGCAGCTACGGATCAGGGTGCGTCCGGCTGAGATCATGGAACCCCATTCGGGGGTAGGCGGTTGAACACCAAGACCGATGAAACTAAGCATGGCAGCCGACATGATTATGTTACCGATCCCCATGGTGGCAGAAACCAATACCGGAGAAAAACTGTTTGGGATTACATGTTTGAGGATGATCCGGCCTGTGCTGGCGTTGATGGAAGTAGCTGCTTCGAGATACTCCTGGTTTCGGACGCCCAATACAGCTGCCCTGGTCAACCGGCAAGCCATGGTAATGCCGCCAAAACCAAGAGCAAGCAAGGTGTTGAAAAAGCCTGGCCCCAGAACAACTGAAATGGCGATGGCCAGTAAAATACCAGGGATAGATTGAATGATATCGATAATACGCATGATGATGTCATCTACCAAACCACCAAAATAACCGGAGATGGCTCCCAAGATCATGCCGATCACCGAGCTAAACAGGACGGCTAATACACCGATACTCAAGGAGTAACGACTACCCCACACTATTCTGCTAAAAACGTCGCGGCCAAGTTCATCCGTACCAAAAATATGTTCCGCTGAAGGAGCTTCACGGGTATGGTACAGATCTTGTTGATCATACGGATATGGGGCAATCAACGGGGCAAAGATAGCAATAATTGCCAGAAATAATGCCACAACAAAACCGATGATAGCAGATGGATTTTTTGATAACCGTCGAGAAACAATATAGAACTCACCGTGCTTCTTTAATTTTGGTACTTTCGTATCGAGTGTGGTCGCTGCATCAAGCATGGTGTTTTCTCCTCTTTTTGCCTGCAAACTGCGCCTTGATGCGTGGGTCGATGAACGCATATGCCAAATCAACCAACAGCATGACAAAGGTAAAGGCCATGGCTAAAAAGATAACCGAACTTTGGACAATGTTGTAATCCCGGGCATTGATCCCGCCTACCAAATACATACCTACGCCAGGAATGGCAAAAATCGATTCGATAACGACCGTACCGGCCAGCAGCATGCCCATACCGTTCCCAATAATAGTAATTACGGGCAGCAAGGCATTTGGAAGGGCGTGTTTGAAAAGGATCCTCAATTCAGACATCCCTTTGGCGCGTGCAGTCGTGATATAGTCAGAACGGATGACTTCCAGCATACTCGAGCGCGTTTGCCGTGCCTGGGTGGCAATACCAGGAAAGGCATTGGCAATGCAGGGAAGGATATAGTATTGAATTCCCCCGATCCCAAACGGGGGCAGCCAGCCAAGCTGTACCGAGAAAAAAAGCACCAACATTAAGGCAATCCAAAAGTTGGGCATGGATATACCAAATAAGGCAATGAACATCGAAATGCGGTCACCCCAGCCATTCTGGTTAACCGCCGCTATGATCCCCAAGGGTATTCCAATCAATATTTGCAGCAAAATGCAAATTGCTGCAATCGTTAATGTTCGGGGTAAACGGTTTAGTAATTCCGTGGTTACAGGGGTGTGATACACCCAGGACTCACCAAAATCAAAATGCAGGACAATATCGCCTACAAATCTACCAAGGCGAATGAGGTAGGGATCATTCAAACCTAATTCTTGACGTCTGGCAGCGATATCCGCCGGGGTTGCTTCTACCCCCAGCATCATCCTCACCGGGTCGCCGGGGATAAAATACATGATCGTGAAGACCAAGATCGTAACCCCTAGAACAACCGGGATCATCCATAGGAGCCTCTTCAATATATATCTGCCCATTGATGAAAACCTCACTCATTGCAATGATACTTGCTCAATGATGATGCGGCACCGCCCTACATAAATATTATCACTTTAGTTGAGCAGTGCCGCATCGGATGGCAGCGAAAATCGCTAGTTTGTAATCAATGCGCCTTTACAATTAGAAATCGGCTGAATACTCACAGGCGCCGGGGATGATCTGGCCGCGGCCATCTCTGAACACAGAGGTGATGCCTTCGACACTGACGACCAAGTTAGCGAAGGAAAGCAACCCATAGGAATATACCATTTCCTTCTGATAGTCGTTAAAGGCAGTCAGATTTTCCGGAGTGTAACCGGCGATCGAACTTGCCGTATCCAGAAGCACTTGCAGATCATTATCCAAGAACCAGTTTGAGGTTGTACCATTGTTCATAGTTTGATCAAAGATCAGTCTCCAGGGGCTGAAGGCAAAATCACCACCTGCAGCAGCATCAATGATCATGTCAAAGGCTGTGGGATCCAACTTCAATTGGTTGTATACACTCGGCTCCACCTGGTTGATTTCCACGGTAATGCCAAGTTCAAGAAGCTGACTCTGAATGATCTGGGCGATCAAACCGGAGCGGGCATCGTTTTGGGCTAACAATCTGACAGTCAATCCACCCGCTTCATAGCCAGCAGCCGCGAACAATTCCTGAGCCTGTGCCAGATCGAACTCGTAGTACGGTTGATCATCCCATTCGGCTACATAACCGCCAAAATTGGCGTTGCCAATGGTGTGAGCCGGGAAACAAGCACCGGGAGCAACAGCTTCGCACATGGCGGTGGTATCGATCGCATAGGCAACAGCCTGGCGTAACTCTTGGCTGGTGAAGGGGCTGCCCTCGGAGCCGTTGAAGGACAATACCTGGGTTAGGTTGTCACGGAATGTAAACACAGTGAAGCCATCCGCAGAGGAACCACCCTCTTGGAACATGGTAATGTCATCTCCAGAAACTGAACCGGAGATATCGGCGGTTCCGGTTTGCAGGGCAATCGCATGTTGAGAAGCTTCAGAGATGATCTGGAAGACAATGGTTTGAACATTGGCTTGGGTCATTGCGGGGCGTAGAGATTCATCTGTCTGCCAGTAATCGGGGCGGGCTTCAAAGGTCAGGCTTGAACCGGGGATAAATTCGGTTAATACATAAGCAGCGGTAGTAACCGGGGTAGTGGCAAATTGGTCGGCACTGGCTTCAAAAGCAGCTTGGCTGATGATGGGGCATTCCGAAAGGATTTTATCAAGATCACCCATTCCTAATGCATTTTTGAACACAAATTGCACAGTGTAGTCACCCGTAACGGTAACCGATTCGACATTCCCCAATGGGCGAAGGTTACCCGAAGCAATTCCGGTGTTATAAGACCAGGCGACATCTGAGGCTGTGATGTGGTTGCCAGCGCTGTCATAGATGTAGTCGAAGATCGTAACATCATAGGTTACATCATCAACCTGCTGAACATCACTGGCGAGCCAGGGAGCCCACGGGGCGCCCATGGAAGGGACATCCACCAGGTATTCATAAATGGTGTGGAGGACAGCGATACGGCCCATGCTCATGCCTACGAACGGAGACAGATCGGCCGGATCGGCGCCAATGGCAACGTTGACCTGGTCAGCGATAGTGGCGACCGGTTCTTCAGCGACCACAGCAGCTTCGGTTGCTACTTCAGCAGCGCCTTCCTCAGCAACCGGAGTAGTTTCAGTTCCAGCGCATCCTGCCAAGATAGGCAGAACCAAGGCCAGGAGCATTAGGATAGCGAAAAACTTCTTGGATTTCATTATTTTCTCCTCTTTGTTTATTTTCAAATGCCAGCCAGGCATTTGATTTGAGAACTAAAGGCAGTAGATTGATAATACACGATGATCTATTGTTTTCTGTTCTCATCCTCCTTTATTGGCTTTTCGGTACATTTTTTGTTGAGTAGGATTTTTTTCTTGTGTCACCGGTCATGTATATAGCGGATGTCATAACC
>DATMYN010000413.1:0-4304 GCA_035560875.1 Longilinea sp.
GGAAAGGTTTTGAAGGTCCGAGCTACTTAATAACTGGGCATGTTCCAAACGGTTGGAGAGGGGGGCTATGTTTTCTTGAATAAATAGATCGTTCAGCTTTCGGAAGGCTGAAAGGACTTCGTGGTTTGCCCGATCGCCAATGGCATGAATCGCAAGCCCAATACCGCCACGGCCGGCTTTGAGACCAATGCTGATGATCTCTTCCTCATCGATCAACAGCATTCCGCGTTCAATATCGCTGCCCTCATAAGGCTCCAGCATGGCAGCCGTGTGCGGACCTAACGCCCCATCGGCAAACAGCTTCAAAGGACCGACGCGCAGCCGGTCACTGCCAAATCCGCTGCGCAACCCAAGGAGCAGAGCTGACTCGAGGTTTTCACGCGGGATACTCTTGACCACGCGCAAAGTCAGTTCGTCCTGCCCATCCAGGTATTCAAGGGCGCTGAAAGAAAGGCTGCTGTCAAAATCATGTACGCCTGTGATCCCCAGGCGTGACAATTGTTTTTGGGCAGTGCGTATATTTTGGATCACCGAATCCACAGAGGGTAAAGGGATGGCATTTTTTGCGGTAACGGACGCTGATTCAAACAAAATTCCGGTCGGATTTCCATTTGGATCTCTTTGGATAAAATGAGGAGGTATCTTATCATTCCCGGCAATGCCGGAAAGCTTCAGCCCAAGGCTGTTCATCCAGGCGGCATGCAGTGATTTTGCCGAGAGGTATACCGGATGATCTTTACAGATGGTATCCAAGAGGGAAGCCGTACCATACCCTTCAGGCCACTGGTTTTGATCCCATCCGTGACCGATGACCCATTCACCCGCAGGAGTTTGAGCAGCCCGTACGGCGATGCGTTCCAGACATTCCTGGCGGGTTTTCGTCTCACAATCCACCACCTGTAATGACTGGGCATAGTACATTAAGTGCAGGTGGGCATCGGTCAACCCAGGCCAAATGACAGCTTCGGCCATATTTTCGAGTTGATCGCCAGGTTGAGACACAGCCAGCATCTCGGCATCGCTGCCAACGGCTAAAATACGTCCGCCCTGGATAATCAGGGCGGTGGCGGCAGGTTGAATAGGATTATTCGTATAGATTTTTGCGTTGATCAGAATGTGTTTCGCGATCATTACTCTCTCATTAATTGACGGATCAATGATTCTAATTCTTCTTCAGAGAAATAATGCAAGGTAAGTGTGCCGCCTTTTTTACCGTGGTGCAGTGTCACGCGAGTCCCTAAGTGATCGCGCAAACGCGATTCCAAAGCCTGGATATCTGCCGGGGGGGCGGATTTTACCGGGCGGTCGGGTTTTTCACCGCTGAGCTTACGTACCAGGTCTTCTGTCTGGCGGACGCTTAAGCTCATGCGTAGAATGGTTTGCAAAGCGGCAGCTTGAGATTGTACGCTGGATAAAGCCAGCAAAGCCCGGGCGTGTCCTTCGGTGATCTTGCCTTCCGCCAGGGCAATGCGGGCGCTATCGGGTAATTTAAGTAAACGCAGGGTGTTGGTTACCGCCACCCGGCTTTTCCCTACCTGTTGGGAAATCTCATCGTGGGAAAGCTTGAAGTCTTCCGCCAATTGACGGTAGGCTTCGGCGGTTTCCAGGGGACTCAGATCGGCCCGCTGGACATTCTCGATCAGGGCCAGTTCAAGACGCTGCTGATCGGTTGCGGAGTGCAAAATGACCGGCACCATTTCCAGCCCAGCCAATTTCGATGCACGTAAGCGCCTTTCACCCGCAATGAGGGTGTAGATATCGGTTGACGGATCGTACGAAACGATCAACGGCTGCAAGACCCCATGTTCCCGGATCGAGTTGGCAAGTTCCTCCAACTCGGTATCATCCATGAATGTGCGCGGTTGGTGCGGGTTGGGCACGATCCGCTCGGTGGAAACCATTAACGTCCCACTTTCCGGTTGGGCAGAAAAGCCGCCGGGTATGAGAGCATCTAAACCTTTACCTAAACCGCCTTTGGGGGACATATCCACCTCATGCTAAATTGGGAATGTGAATTCCGTCTTGTTCCAATATCTCGCGCGCCAGATCGGAATAAGCTTTGGCTGCCGGGATATCCGGTGCGTAGACACTGATCGGCATACCGTAGGAAGGCGCTTCAGCCAAGCGAATGCTGCGCGGTACGATCGATTTGAAGATCTGATTCGGGAAGTACTTGCTAACCTCACTCATCACATCCCGGGCTAATTTCAGCCGGTCAACATACATCGTAAGAAGTACGCCGCGCACGGCTAATTCGGGATAAATGGAGGACCTGATCTTACTGAGCGTTTGAGTAAGCTGGCCGAGACCTTCCAAAGCCAGGTATTCGCACTGCACCGGGATGATGACCCCGTTTCGGGCAGCGGTGAGGCCGTTCACGGTCAACAGGCTCAACGAAGGAGGGCAATCGATCAAAATGTAATCGTAGCGGTCGTTTACGGATACCAAGGCATCACGCAAACGTTTTTCGCGATTTGGCAGGTCAATCAATTCCACCTCAGCGCCGGCGAGTGAGGGTGATGAAGGCAGCAAAGACATTTTAAAGCGCGGGTTGTGCAGGATTTGGGGTGCGACTGAAGCGGATCCTAATAATACCTCATAGGTGCCCGTCCGTACCGTTTTCTTATCGATCCCTAAAGAAGAGGTGGCATTCGCTTGCGGGTCCAGGTCCACCAATAGGACTCGCTGCCCAAAGTATCCCAAATAAGCGCCGAGATTAATAGCGGTAGTGGTTTTTCCGACACCACCCTTTTGGTTAACGATCGTGTATGTTCTACCCATAGAACTCCTACCGGTTGATCAAGATTTCGGTCATGGCGGCGTATATCTCGTCTTGGGTGGGGATGCCATCCAAACCACGCCGGGTTACAGATTTTGACGCCAATTGGGTGGCGAAGCGAGCCGCTTCCCAAGGGTCACGCGTTCCAAATAATCGATAAAAGAAGCTGGTGGCAAAGATATCACCGGCTCCGATCGGATCCACTTCCTGCATGCGCGGCGGGGTGATCCGGCGAACATCCCCATTCCAGTAAACCCGTGCGCCTGAAGCGCCTTCGGTTACCACCAGAATGCGGACGGAAGCAAGCATTTCTTCAATGCGGTTTTCATCGCCTTTTACATCTTCAATGCTCAGAACGGCAGCCGAACAATTATTTAATACCAATTCGGCTTCCGGCCATTCTCCCAAGCTGACGTGACCTTGCTTATCCCAGGTTCGCAGCCAGCCTTGCGGGGTTACCCCGACGAACGAATTCGGGAAAGATTTGGCCAGGTACGGATTGAGTTCATTGGCAACCGGTCCAAGGTGGACGATGGGGGTGGATCGCCAGGTTTCAGGCACGGCGGATATATCCAAGGCGGTGGCTTGATGATGGATGATCTGCACCCGGCCGGCGGGGGTTTGAATGTTTTCAAAGGTTGTATTTTGATCGGACGGATAAGCCGATATGGCGATCCCCTGCATACCGGAAAGATCCAAATCGGACCGGCAGGCGGTAACGATGCCAACCCGCAACCCTAATGCTTTAGCAGTCCGGGCAGCGTAGGAAACCGTCCCACCCAAGGTAGTCCCCGTAGGTGATAGATCTTGGGTTAAATGACCGATCACTAAGTAATCGATTGGATCAATAGGCAATAAGTTGGACATATGTCAATAGCGCCTGGTCATGGAAATTGTTCTTCGTTCGGCAAATTCTGAAGGGCATCATCCATGCTGGCGCTCTCTTTGCGCATGCCCGGAGCCGGTGTGGCGCAATAGGGGCATAATGTCCAAGATAGTTCCATCAAACGGCCGCAATGCTGGCAGGGCTTCTTTAATCTGGTGTGGCAATTCGGGCAGGCTACCCAATCATCTGCAGCATGCCGGCCGCAGCCTGGGCATAACACTTTATCTTCGATGGATTGCAGCAATGCTTCTTCTTCAAGCGATTGCTGGTATTCTTCTTCGATGGTATGAGCAGGGCGTAATACCAGATATACCAAAGCGCCCGGCAGAAAGAGAACTGCCACCACGAGGACGGCCAGGACGCGCGCCAACGGGTCGCGGGCACGCGCCCGAATATCGCGGAATGTCCACACGATCAGACTGATCCACAAGGCAGCAAAGAAGGCGGCCGAAAAACCGGTCGCAATAAGGGCAAAATTACTGAGGGTTACAGGATCAAAGGTCATACCGGCCTCCGCTGTTGAGATTATAGCATGGAAGGGGGACATAGGATTTATGATTTAAGATTAGTAATGGCTGATTTGTTGAAAACCCATTATTTGTATATAAAGATAGATAATTATTGCTTTGAATGAAAATC
>DATMYN010000414.1:0-3694 GCA_035560875.1 Longilinea sp.
CATTACCACTTGCCGGGAAAAACGCCCCCAAGACAATTTCCCCTGCCGCGCGGTGGTCTGGGTGGTTAATCGAATTTTCTCTTGGAAAATAATTCTGCGGGTCGCAGCTAACCACAATATCCGGCTTTACCTTGCGGATCACCCTGGTCACTGTTTCCCTTTCCTTTAAACCGTTAAAGAGTTCCCCATCGATAAAGTCCAAGAAGTGGACAGCATTCACTCCTAGTCTCCGGGCGGCTTCATTTTGTTCAATCTCTCGCAAGCCTGCCAGTTCTGATGAGCTGGTATCAAGAGATTTCCCGCCTTTTTCACCATGCGTTAATACACAATACTCAACTTGATGCCCCGCTTCGATCCAGCGTGCCAGGGTTGCCCCACAAAAAAATTCCGGGTCATCCGGATGAGCCAGAATCACCAGAATCTTTTGGTTTTTTTCCCACCCTTCAGGGTCAAGCGTCATTCATTTTCTCCGGTAGCTTGAGCACAATTCGGATCTTCCGGGTTGGGGCAAGGGTTTTCGGCTTTCTTTTGTACAGCATCTAATTCATCAGCCGGCTGGATCTCTTCCCGCTTAAATTCTCGGTAGACACCGTCTCCAACTTCAACCATAACAGAATCCCGCAATGGGTAGATATCGACCACTTTCCCTTCACCAACCGGTGTGTACACGCGTTTATTCCGTTTTGGTAGTTGAAGTCGGGCATTTACATAAGTCTCATATTCATAGATCAAACAGCAGCGCAGCCGTCCGCACATCCCGGTGATCTCTCCCGGGGTTAGTGAAATATTTTGCTCTTTGGCCATGCGGATCGAAATTGAGTTGAATTCGGTTAGGAACCGGGAACAACAGCGACATTCAAGACCACATACCCCCATACCGCCCATCATTTTTGCCACATCACGTGGTCCAATTTGACGTAGTTCAACCTGAGCAGGAGCAAATGTGCGCTGCATATCCTGGCGTAGCGATTTCAGGTCAACTTTTTCTTCTGTATCGGTGCTGAACATGATCGAAAGGCGGGTACCGTCAAAGCTGTATTCCGCACTAACGATCTTCACCCCTAACAATTTCAACTCTTGAGCTCTAGCCCGGCAAGCACCGGTGGCTTGTTCTTCACGCCGGCGTAAGTTTTGCCTTTGTAATAGATCGCGCGGGTTAGCCAAACGAGTGATCGGTTTGATCGGTTCTTCGCCAACCGGATCAACATTCGTTATCAATTTTACAACCTCGCCCAGTTGCAAGCCGCGGCTGGTTTCAACTAATACCATATCCCCCGGTTTGATATTACCAATTTTACTGGCATCAAAATTATAAGCTTTCCCAACAGCTGAAAAACGCACACCCGCGATCAGGGTTGTCGTCCCTGATGTTGCTTGTTCACTCATTTTTATACCTCAAATACAACCTGGCAGTATCATCACAAAGATTTTATGTACTGTTCGGCTTCTTTTTGAGCCGTTTGAAATAACGCCACTAAATCCGGGTCGGACCCTTTATATCGCCGGATCGTTTGCCTTGAACACTGCGTGCATCCACGCATGGCTCGATAGGAATCAGCATCACATCCGGTGCATCCACTAAGCCGCACCATCATCAATACCATTCCGATGCGGTCCAGCCAGATGGCATCCGGTTTACTTACCCGGTCAACCAGTATGCACCATTCTTCACCTCGAAGACTGCGCAGACCGGGTAAAACCCTTAAGGGAAAAAGTAATTCGGTATCTGAATTATACATCAGGCAAATTTTAGCACACTTGCCCGGATTTTTGGCATTACTCTACGGTAACGGATTTAGCCAGATTCCTTGGCTGATCGACATCCAAGCCTCTCAACGAGGCGATATGGTAAGCCAACATCTGGAGAGGTAAAACCGTGATAACAGGGCTTAGTAACCATGGAACATCCGGTACCCACAAGACTTTGTCAGCCAATGTGGCTACCCTCTCATCGTTATCGGTGGCAACCGCAATCACAACTCCGCCGCGTGCCTTGGCTTGTTCGATTTGGCTGATCATTTTTTCATACCAGGGATCTTTTGGAGCAATCGCCAAAACGGGCATGTCTTTATCCACCAAGGCGATCGGCCCATGCTTCATCTCGCCGGCTGGGTAGGCTTCTGCATGGATATAGGAGATCTCTTTGAGTTTTAAAGCTCCCTCATAGGCGATTGGCATGTTGATACCGCGTCCCAGATATAACGTGTCACGGACATCCTTTAGCATGAACGCAACTTTTTCCACATCGGCTTCCCGATCAATGCATTTCCCTACCAGGTCCGGTACCAGCATCAGATCTGATATGTAGCGTCTAATTGTTTCTTTGCTGGCAGCGTTACGCATATCAGCCAATAGGACAGCCAACATATACAGATCGACCAATGGAGCGGTAAAGGCTTTTGTAGATGCCACCCCAATTTCAGGGCCGACCTGCATGGAAATAAAACCATTGGCTATGCGCATCGCCTGGGAGCCGATCGCATTAACAATCGACCAAACAATGGCTCCTTTTTTCCGGGCTTCTTCCATCGCTGCCAAGGTATCGGCTGTCTCACCCGATTGGCTGATCGCCAATACAACGGTAGATTCATCCACCAAAGGATCGCGGTACCGGAATTCTGAGGCGATGTCTACCTCAACAGGAATGCGGGTAATTTTTTCGATCATGATCTTGCCCACCATCCCGGCATGTGATGCTGTTCCGCAGGCAGTGATGACGATCTTTTTGATCTTTTGGGCTAATTCCGGTGTCAGGTTTAGCTGTGGCAGTCTTATCCGGTAGTTTTCAAAATCAACCCGCCCGGCTACGGTATCCGTCAGCGAACGTACCTGTTCATGGATCTCTTTCTGCATGAAATGGCGGTACTCCCCTTTTTCGGCTGCGATGGGATCCCATGATATGGTATGTTCTGTTGGGGTTACGACAGTCCCATCCAGTGTCTCAATCCGATATCCAGCCCGAGTCACCACTGCCATTTGACGACTTTCCAAGAAAACGACTCGACGAGTATGCTCAAGGATAGCTGGGATATCAGATGCGATGAACATTTCACCTTCTCCAATGCCGATCACCACTCCCCCCGCATTTCCTATTCGAGCAGCCACAATTTTATCTGGTTCATCGGCAGACATAACAACCACCCCATGGGCGCCTTTCAGCAAATGCAATGTCTTCCGAACTGCTTCTACCAGGTTTTTGGAAATACTTAAGTATTTTTCAATCAGGTGGACTATGGTTTCGGTATCAGTCTCTGAGTTAAACTTTACCCCTTCCGCTTCCAGCTCTTCACGCAGTTCGAGGTAGTTTTCCACAATCCCGTTGTGAACGACCACTACCCGGCCGGTGGCTCCCATGTGGGGATGAGCATTTTGGGCGCTGGGTACACCATGCGTGGCCCAACGTGTATGTCCGATACCAATCGGCCCCTTTACGGGTTGTTCGGTGACCAATTCGACCAGCCGGTCAAGTTTCCCTGCATCCCGCCGGACTTCAATTTTTCCATTCTCCAAAACAGCCAGCCCGGCACTATCATAGCCGCGATACTCAAGCCGGCGTAAGCCGTTTAATATAACCGTCGTCGCATTGTTTTCCCCTATATAACCAACGATTCCACACATAGGTTTCCTCCATGACCGATGGTTGCCTGAAGTTGGATACCCAATACAGACAACACCGGACGCAGCGGTAGTTTTC
>DATMYN010000415.1:0-4399 GCA_035560875.1 Longilinea sp.
ATAGGATCTTGTCGTTCTAACAAACATCAATATCTCCTTGTTTATTAAACACTCATCGCCGGGGGAACTGTTTGGTGTGTTCACCATTTTTCAATTCCATTTTTTTGAGGAGGGTATATGTCTTTAGCCATTGAAGATTACGAACAAGTTCTATATCGTAGATATTACGACGCATTAAGATGGCGCAACCTATGGACAATCCTTATTTTTGCCCTGGCATCTGCCATAATTGTCTTTTTGATCATCGCCATTTTCTATTTCCTACGTCAAGATTGGCTGCCCGGAGCTATAGTGATTTTAGGCACAATTGTCCAAGGGGCTGCCGTAACATGGGTATCAAATAATCGAACCAAAGCCGTTCAGGAAGAGGAAGATGCCTTAAAGGCGATCAAAGCCTACCAGGAAAAGAAAAAACAGCTTGATACCTTAGTGAAGCCATCCCGGGTAGAACTGATCCCCAAACCGCTCAAGGGAAAAGAAATCCTAACACCGAAACCCGGAGAGGGTAGAAAAGCGCCAGTCGTGGTTTCCACCGCCGAGCGAGATAAGAAAATCGGCGACCTGACTCTTGACATGCAGCAAATGACTCAGCCAAATCCCTTAGAGGATATAACGAAATTAGCTGATGATTTTAAATTGATTGGCAATATTCGTTGATAATTGAAAAATGTTGCTGAATTAGCAAACCGGCATGGTTTTGCCATAGAAATTCATTGGATCATGGGGCAGGGAGAGGTTTGTTTCATACCTTTATCACTGCCCCATGCAATAATCTACGCCGATTAAGCGTTTTTTGCGGCTTGTTCCATGATTTTCCCCATCTCCAACGGCACACCTTTTTCCGGGGTGAGTACCAAATCGATCGCGTTGCGTTTGCAGTGCGAGGCGCATACTCCGCAGCCCATGCACACATCCGGGTCGATAAAGCTGACGCCATCCACCAGGGTAGGGGCGTTGAACTGGCAGAATTTCACACACTGCCCGCAGCCGGAACATTTGGCTGCATCCACATGCGCAACATACCCGGAAGAAGCCAGCATGGGGGTGCCGTTCTTATGCGCTTGGATGGCGGCGCAGTGGCAGGCGCAGCAGTTGCAGATGGTGTAAAAGCGCTGCAGGGTGGCTTCTTTAAAGAAGGCATGGTGCACGTGCCCGCGGGCTTCTTCGGCTTCCAATATTTCTACCGCTTCAGCGCTGGTGATGGCGCGTGAATGCTGGGGGTGGTGTTCCAGGGTAAAGCTGGCAAATGGTTCGCCGATGACAATACATACCCCCAACGGCAGGCAGGGTTCCGCATAGCGCATACGGCACGGGCAGTCCATGGCGACGATATGCTCGGGGTGGTCCAAGATCAACGACCGCGCTTGCTTGTAAGGGATCACCCGTTCCAGGTCATCCACGCGGATGGCTTGCTTGACGCTGACAAGCTGCCTGGCCGACTCCAATGACACTACCTTGCCGTGATAGGTGTCGGCTACGGTCAATTTTTCCGGTTTTGGGGGTTTGGGCGGAAAAATGCGGTTGAACCCGGAAATGACCTTGCCAGCCAGCCTGCCCAGGCGGTTGGTCCCTGTGGCTGTGGCAATGTAAAGCACCGGCCAGCGCATATAAAAATATCCGTGCAGTTTTTCGCTGAGCGGATATCCTTTGATCCGGTTGGCTTCCTCCAAGAACTTGCGTGTGGACGGGGATATGCGCATAGGTTACCCGAACCGCCCCTGCACATAATCCAGCGTACGCTTATCCTTGGCGCTGACAAAAAGCTGCTTGCCCTCGGCATATTCCACCAGTTCCCCCTGCAAGAAGAAGGCGGCGTAATCGGCCATACGGGCGGCTTGCTGCACATTGTGCGGCACCAGGATGATGGTGTATGTAGCCGTTAGTTCATCCAGCAGCCCTTCGATCTTGGCCGTTGAAACCGGGTCGAGGGCGCTGGTGGGTTCATCCAGCATGATCACCTCGGGTTCAAGCGCCAAGACGCGCGCCAGGCACAGGCGCTGCTGCTGCCCCCCGCTGATGGCCGTCGCCGGGTCGTGCAGCCGGTCATGGACTTCATCCCATAAAACTGCTTGCCGTAATGCCTGTTCAACCGCTTCGTCCAGATGTTTTCGGTTGCGTTCCCCGGCCATTTCCAACCCAAAACTAACATTTTGGTAGATGCTCAACGGCAGGGGCACAGGGCGTGAAAAAACGATCCCGATCTTGCGCCGCAGGGTGATCAGGTCGATATCCTTGCCCAGGATATTCTCCCCGTTGAAGATCACTTCCCCATTCATGTGGGTGATATCGGTCAGATCGTTCAAACGGTTGAGCACGCGCAGTAAGGTGGATTTACCCCCGCCGGCCGGGCCAAACAGCACATTCACCGCGTTGGCCTCGATGGTGAGGTTGATATCCTTCAAGCTTTCCAGCCCATCGGCGTATTGGACAGTCAAGTGATTAATGACGATCTTTTCCATTATTTCACCACTGCCTTTTGGCACGCGCCCGGGAGCGGATGAGCGTGGCGATCAGGTTCATCCCCAGCACGAACACCAACAGCACCAGAACGGTACCATATTGGATCTGTACCGGCATTCCCGGGATCTGGGTTGAGATGACGAAAATATGATACGGCAGAGCCATGGTCGAATCGAGCAGAGAGTTGGGAAGGTTGGGTAAAAAGAAGGCGGCTCCGGTGAACAAGATCGGTGCTGTCTCTCCGGCAGCGCGTTCAAGACCCAAGATCACCCCGGTGAGGATGCCCGGTAGGGCTTGGGGCAGCACCACCCGCCAAATGGCTTGCCAGCGGGTAGCCCCTAACGAGATGCTGACCACCCGGAAGGAATACGGCACCGTCCGCAGCGCTTCTTCGGTGGTACTGATAATGATAGGCAACGTCATGATGGACAGCGTGAGTGAGGCTGCCAAGATGCTGGTGCCCAGGTTTAAAAAGATCACAAATAATCCCAAGCCGAACAACCCGTACACCACCGAAGGGACACCGGCTAAATTGATGATGGCGATGCGGATGGCGCGCGTGGCGGTGTTGTCCTTGGCATATTCGGCCAGGTAAACCCCGGCTGCCACGCCCAATGGTACCGAGAAGAGGGCGGTGAAAAGGGTTAATAGTAATGTGCCAAAAATAGCCGGGAATATCCCCCCCTCGCGCATCCCATGACTGGGCATGGCGGTCAGGAACTCCCAAGAAATGGCCCCCGCGCCTTGGATGATGATGTAGACGACGATGGCAAGGATCGGCAGCACAGTGAGGGCACTGACCAGTGTAAGCAAGCCAAACCCAAGGGTTTGTTTACGGTGGGCTGAAGCCAGGGCGGAGGGCTCAAAACCGGTCGATGTTTTCATGAGAGCACTCGCTCACTGCGTTTGGCTCGCCGGAAGCTGACCCAAGAGGCGGTTAAATTGATCGCCAGGGAAAAAAGGAATAGGATAATTCCTATGAAGAACAATACCTGATAATGCTCCGAACCGTTGGCTACTTCACCCATCTCTGAGGCGATGGTGGCGGTCATTGTCCGTACCGGCAGGAAGATGCCGGCCGGCAGGTTGGGGATGACCGGAGCGTTGCCGGTGACCATCATAACGGCCATGGTTTCTCCCAGAGCGCGCCCGACACCCAGCATGATGGCCGTCAAAACACCCGATCGGGCGGCCGGAAGGGTCACCCCAATGATCGTCTGCCAACGAGTGGCACCAACGGCTAAAGCTGCCTGGCGGTACCCTTGCGGTACGCTGTTCAGGGCGTCCTCTGCGATGGATACAATGGTTGGGATGGCGATGAAACCGAGCAGGACTGCCCCGGTGAAAGCGGTCAGACCGGTTGCCAAACCGAGTGCCCGCCGCAGCATGGGCACCAGTACCAGTATACCGATGAAACCTAAAACCACAGAAGGCAGACCGGCCAGGATTTCGACTAAAGGTTTAAGAATTTCCCGCACCCAGCGCGGGGCAACTTCGCTGAGGAAGATGGCTGTGCATAATCCGAAAGGCAGCGCCACCAGGGTGGCGATGATCGTTACCAGCAGCGACCCAAGGATGAGCGGGAGTAAGCCGAAGTATTCTTCGGTGGGATACCAAATGGTACTGAAAAGATCACCTAAGGGGACGTTTGCCAAAGCAGGCAGACCTTCACGCATTAGGAAGATAAGGATTAATGTAATGAAGAAGATGCTGGAGTATCCGGCGGCTTTAATGACCCAAGTGATGCGGCGGTCGGTTCGTTCGCTGGCGGATGCGTGTCGCATGAGTTAGGGTTCCTGAGTCGTTATTACCGGCACAAAACCCAGGTCGGATACGATCTGTTGGCCGGTCGGGGAAAGGATCCAATTGATGTAGGTCAGGATATCCCCGCTGGGTTCGCCCTGGGTATACATATACAGGTCGCGGGCGATTGGGTAGT
>DATMYN010000416.1:0-3840 GCA_035560875.1 Longilinea sp.
GGCTATAATTAAGTTGTAAACCATCAAGAAGGTGCTTATGACCTATCAAATAGATTTCAACTATGCCAACAGCGACCAGATCGAAAAAGCGATCTGTGAACGGATAAAGAAAACACGTTTATTGCGGAATTGGTCGCGAGACCGGTTGGCGCAGGAATCGGGTGTTTCATCCCGGACCATTGCCCGGCTTGAGGAGGGTGCGGGGGTTACTTTTGATACCATTATCAGGGTCATGATCGCCATGAGGATCCAGGAGAACCTATTGGTTCTTTTCCCCGATCCTTCCATCCGTCCCATAGAGATGCTTGAAATGAAAGGCAAAGAACGCAAGAAAGCGAGCAAAAGAAAAGAGGATGATCCGGCTCCCTGGACTTGGGGACCTGAAGGGAAATAAGGAATGGATACGATCGCCAAGGTCAATCTATGGGGACGTACCATCGGAGTTGTGCGTTGGAATGACGGTCAGAAGATCGGCGAATTCCAATATATCCCTGAATTTGTCAAAAGCGGGATCCAAGTCTCTCCTTTGAAGATGCCATTATCGGATAGTCCGTATTCTTTCCCGGCAGTTTCGTATGAAACGTTTCGGGGATTGCCGGGCTTACTGGCGGATTCGCTGCCCGATAAATTCGGCAATGCCGTGATCGATGCCTGGTTATCGCAGCAGCAGAGAGACCTTGCCAGTGTAAATTCGGTTGAACGATTATGTTATGCCGGTCAACGCGGTATGGGGGCGCTTGAATATGAACCGGCCTTGTTCGATAGTTCCTCCGAGGGGGCCATCCTGGAAGTCGCCAGTCTGGTGGACCTTTCGAACCGGATATTGAATGAGCGCGGGCAATTAGGCGGTTCATTCAATGGGGGTGATGATGCGGAGGCATTGAAGACCATTTTGAGGGTGGGCACTTCAGCAGGGGGAGCAAGGGCTAAGGCGATATTAGCCTGGAATCCGCTCACCAACGAGTTCCGTTCGGGGCAGATACCCGCCAGGTCCGGTTTTGAACATTGGATATTAAAGTTCGATGGGATCACGAATAACCGCGATAAAGAACTGGCAGACCCGGTCGGGTATGGAAAGATCGAATATGCGTATTCACTGATGGCTAAACAAGCCGGGATCCTTATGACGGACTGCCGCCTGCATCATGAAGGCGGGCGGAGCCACTTTATGACGAAGCGCTTTGATAGGACGGACAGCGGGCAAAAAATCCATATGCAGTCCTTGTGCGCCATTTCCCATGTTGATTTTAATCAAGCAGGGGTTTACTCCTACGAACAAGCCCTCATGGATATGAAGCATTTGCCGTTATCCCGAATGGATCTTGAACAACAGGTGCTGCGGGCCATGTTTAACGTTGTCGCCCGCAATCAGGATGATCATGTCAAGAATATTGCTTTCCTCATGACCCCCGACGGTTCATGGAGATTATCACCGGCCTTTGATGTTACCTATGCATACGACCCATTGGGAAAATGGACGCAGACACATCAAATGGTGATCAACGCAAAAAGGGATAATTTTACTGTTGAAGATCTGGTCTCATTGGCGGCTGTGGCAGGGGTAAAGCCGACCCGAGCCAAGGAGATGTTGAAGATGGTCGTAGAAACGGTTAAACACTGGGAAGAATTCGCCGGAGCAGCCAAGGTTGAAAAAAACATTGCAGATGGGATCGCAAAGACTCACCGGGTTAATTTTTTAGGCTAGTGTACTCCGTGATATCGAAAATTATTGATCACCATCATGGGGATGTATAGCAAATAATCCGTTATTTTCGTTTTGCCTGATTTTCATTCATGCTACAATCAAGCCATCATCAACGCATCAGAGAGGACAACCATGCCAAAATACCTCCTTTACAAACTTGAAGACCTGCTAGGTTTTACCGAAGCCTTTTTCCGTAAATATGGGGTTTCGGAAGAAGATGCCCATATTGCCGCAGATGTGCTCCTTTCCGCCGATCTGCGCGGGGTGGAATCCCACGGTTTGATCCGCCTGTACACCTATTATGGTTCCCGCCTGGAAAAGGGATTGATCAATATCAAGACACCCGTAACCGTGGTACAGGAAGGTCTGGCCACCCTGGCTTTGGATGCCGGGGATGGGTTGGGGCAGGTGGCGGCTTACCATGCCATGCAGAGCGCCATCGAAAAAGCCCGCCAGGTGGGGGTTGGGATCACGACCGTGCGCAACAGCAACCATTACGGTATTGCCGGTTATTACGCCATGATGGCGCTCCCCGAAAATATGATCGGGGTCAGCTTTACCAATGCCCAGCCGTTGGTAGCCCCTACTTATGGGCGGACGGCCATCTTAGGCACCAACCCGATCGCCGTGGCTGCCCCGGCCGCGAACGAAAAACCCTTTGTGCTGGATATGGCCACCAGTATCGTCCCGATCGGTCGGGTGACGGTGTACAACAAAGCCAACCAACCCATCCCGCAAGGGTGGGGGATCGATAAAGACGGCAAGGTGACCACCGACCCGGCGGCTGTGCTGCAAGGCGGCGCTTTGCTGCCCCTGGGCGGCACGGATGTGCTGCGCGGTTACAAAGGTTACGGCCTGGCCTTGCTGGTGGATATCTTCAGCGGGGTTTTGGCAGGTTCCGCCTTTGGGGCGGATGTAGCCCAGCCGGGGACAGATAGATCCGCCAGGGTGGGGCATTTCTTCGCAGCCCTGCGGATCGATGCCTTCCGCCCGGTTGAAGACTTTCGACGGGATATGGACGCCTTGATGCAGCAGATGAAGAACGCCCCCAAAGCTGCTGGTGAAGAACGGATCTACATCCACGGCGAGAAGGAATTTGAACTGGAAGAACAGTACCGGAAAGAGGGCGTACCGGTGATGGAACCGGTGGTAGAGCAGCTCAAAGAAGCCGGGGCGAAGGCGGGGGTTGCTTTCGACCTGACTTCAGTGGGAGAGGTTAACCGGTCCAAGGAGTGATACTGGCGGGGTAAACAAAAACCGACCGCTTCGACAAGCTCAGCGACTTGATGTTTGATCGGTCTAACTGATGGAAAAATTTGAGGGCAGCCTAAAAGCTGCCCTCGTTTTTTTAACGGGGTTCGGTGATGACGATATTGTCGAAGTGAATTTCTGTCACCTCGGATTCCATACTAGCTGCCATAAAAGCGATATCCCCACTGGTCAGGGTGGAATCGGTTATCGATCCGATCACCTGACCATTTATGGCAAACTCAAGGAAAGATCCATCGCAGGTGATGGTAAAGTGGTTGGTAGCATTGCCGGTATACACTGCCGGTGAATTCGGCCAATCTGCGATCACATCCAGCGAACCATTCTGGAATAAAAAGATGCCTGCATACCCATCTCTGGAAATAGCAAACCAATAGCCTTCCAACTCATCCCAATTTCCCGCGCGGACTATAACTCCGTATACATTGTTGTTGTTTCCCGGTGCTTGCACCTGGGTTACATCAACATCCAGGGTGAAATCATAGAAGTATTGTGAAGCAACCCCCCAGACATATGACTGCCCGTAGGCGAACACCAGATATTCTCCATCATCGGTATAACCGACAGAGCCGATGTTGTACTGGCCGCGTTCCCAACCGGACATATTGTCGCTGAAATCATCCTGGTAGAGGACCACCGCCTGGACCGTTGGGGAAGGATAGGCAGTGAGAGTGGGCTGAGGGGTGTTGGTGGCGATCTCTTCCGGTTTCGGCTGGGGTGTGTTCGTTAGGACTGCGGCTTCCGTGGTGGATGCATCATTGGTCGGCGTAGCCATGCCCGATATGGAGAAATTACACCCTAGAACCAGCAAAACCAATAAGATCAATGGAAAAAACATTTTCAAACTTCCCTCCTTTTGACAACAC